>DASQHK010000628.1:0-18856 GCA_035632135.1 Bryobacterales bacterium | reverse complement strand
TTCGAGATGGCGGCCTGCACGCCGTTTCCCAGGTACTCTGAGAAGTTGAAGCCACTGCTTCCGTCATCCATCCGGATGACGAAAATCCGGCTCAGCGCGTATTCCGTGCGCTTCCGAAAGGTCCCGTGCGCCATGCGGAAGTAGCGCGGGTCCTCATGGAGTAAAGAAGGGAAGATGGCCTCTCCGAGCATGTTGCCAATGGCCTGGTCGGCGTAAGAGCCAGCGAAGCGCTTGGAGAAGCCGGCCGGTCCTTGCCCGAACGACTCGTATTGGTGTTCCAACTGGCCGATGCCGGCATAAAACGCGATGCTGGGCAGGGCATGCGGGTCGAAGGAATCCTTGGCGCCCAACTTGAACTTCTCTTTGACGCTCATCGGCTGGGTAGGCTGCGAGGGGTCGTTGATCGTCTTGTAATTGGGAATGACGCCGAGGATTCGGCGATCCGGTTGGGCCGCGCTCTGTGCGGGGGGGTTCGCGGCTGCGACCGCCGGATCGGCGGATGAATCGCCGCTGGCGTCCGATCCCTGTGCGCCGAGCGAGGGCGCGAGCAGGAACAGGCCGGCCAGGGCCGTGCAGGCGCAAGACGTCGTGCAGGCGCAGAACAAGGCGCGAAAGTGCCGAAATACCAGCATGAGTCGCGAGATTCCTAAGACGGCGGCGTGCCTGGAAATGGTTACAGGGGGCGGACACTTCGACGCATGATCGAGCGGCGGGAGCAATACCAGCCAAGTGGATCCGCCAGCCGGCGCCCTCGGCGGTTGCCTGCGGTTTCCTCCTGGATTTGACTTGGCTCGCCGCAACATGTTAGGTTTGAGTGTTTGTAAGGCTCGCTCTGCGGCACACCGGAGCACCAACTTTTTCCTCGTAGATTCTTATGGGTGAGACGCTTCGCGCGCTAGGCGACATTCTGCTCAAAGCACTGCCCACCTTTTTCCTGGTGGTGGTTCTCTATATCTACTTGCGCGTGGTGTTCTTCGGGCCGCTGGCGTCGGTGCTTCAGACGCGGCGCGACCGCACGGCCGGCGCCCGCCAGCGCGCCGAGGAGGCCTTGCAGAGGGCTGAGCAAAAGGCTGCCGAGTACGAGGCCACGCTGCAGGCCGCCCGCGCCGAAATTTATCGCGAGGAGGAGGCGGAGCGGCAGAAAGCCCTCGAGGCGCACGCCGCGCGGGTGAAGGACGCGCGCGCCCGGGCGGAGGTCCGGTTGCGGCAGGCGCGCGAGCGCATCGGCGCCGACGTGGACAACGCCAAGCAATCGCTGGCCGGCCAAAGCGACGCTTTGGCCGAACAGATCATCCAAATAGTGCTGGGAAAAGGAGTCGCGTCTTAATGGGCGTGCTGCGACGCGCCGGGCTGTGGCTGGCCCTGGCGGCGCGGGCGATGCCGGCGGCGGAACAGCCGAACGAGGGGGAACAGGGGCGGATGCTGATTCTTCGAACGATCAATTTTCTGATCCTGGCGGCAGGCTTGGGTTACCTGATCAAGAAGTATCTGGGCCCGTACTACAAGCTTCGCGGCGAGGGGATCCAGCGGGAAATCGCGGAAGCGCAGGAGCAGTTTGAGGAATCCGAAGCGCGCGCCCACGCCATCGAGGAGCGGCTCTCGGATCTGGATCGCCAGATCGCCCAACTGAAGGCCGACGCCAAGGCGGAGATCGCTGCCGAGCACGCGCGCCTGGAGCGCGAGGCCGAGCAAGCGGTGAAGAAGGTCTTCGCCCTGGCGGAGCAGGAAATGGGAGCTATGGCCAAGGCGGCGCGCCTCGAATTGAAATCCTATGCGGCGGCGCTGGCGGTCGGACTGGCGGAGACCAAAATCGCCGGCCGCATCACGCCCCAGATTGAGCGCGGGCTGGTCGGCAGCTTTGTCCGGAACCTGAGCGCATAACTCATGGCACGAGCACTCGCAAATCGATATGCCCGCGCCCTGGTTGACGTGGTGACCGGGACGGCGCCGGTTTCTTCCGGCATCGTGCCGGAGGAAATCACGGGCGAGCTGCGGGATTTTATCGCCGCGTTCCGCTCTTCCACCGACCTGCGCAACGTTTTGGAATCCCCGGCCGTCGCGCCGGATAAAAAGAAAACGATCATCACGGAGATCGGCCAGAGCCTGGGCCTCAGCCGCGTCACTCGGAATTTCATCCTCACCGTCGCCGCGCACCGCCGGCTGCCGCTGCTCGAAGAGATGCTCGAGGGCTTCGAGACGCTGCTCGACGAGCGCAGGGGCGTTGTTCGCGCCGACGTCGCCGCCGCCCGGCCGGTGGAGGCGGAGCAGCAGTCGAACCTGGCCGCGCGGCTTGGCGCAGTCACCGGCAAGCAGGTTCGCCTGCATTTCTCGGTCGATCCTTCGCTGCTCGGCGGCGTGCTGGCGCGCATCGGCTCGACCGTTTACGATGGCTCGGTGAAGGGACAGTTGCACGCCTTGGGGCGGCGCCTGGCGGCGGAATAATGCTGGACCTCTCCGCCACTGCGGCGAAAAAGTCTTAGCGAGGTTCTATGGCACAGATCAGCGCGGATGAAATTTCGAAAATCATCCGCGAGCAAATCGAAAACTACGAGGGCGCGGTCGAGGTCAGCGAAGTCGGCTCGATCATCTCCCTCGGCGACGGCATCGCCCGCCTGCACGGCCTCGAAAAAGTCATGGCCGGCGAGCTGCTCTCCTTCCCGCACGGCGTCTCAGGCATCGCCATGAACCTGGAGGAAGACCAGGTTGGCTCCGTGCTGCTCGGCGACTATACGGAGCTGAGCGAGGGCGATGAAGTGCGCCGCACCGGCCGCATCATGTCGGTGCCGGTGGGCGACGCTCTCATCGGCCGCGTAGTCAACGCGCTCGGGCAGCCCATCGACGGCAAAGGCCTTATCTCCACCGAGGAGTTCAATCCCATCGAGCGCCTCGCCCCCGGCGTGGTCGAGCGCCAGCCGGTGAAGGAGCCGATGCAGACCGGCCTGAAGGCTGTGGACGCCATGATCCCCATCGGCCGCGGCCAGCGCGAGCTGATCATCGGCGACCGCCAGACGGGCAAGACCGCCATCGCGCTCGACGCCATCATCAACCAGAAGGGCGGCGACATGATCTGCGTCTATGTCGCCATCGGACAGAAGCGCTCCACGGTCGCCCAGGTGGTGAAGACGCTCGAAGACTCGGGGGCCATGGACTACACCATCGTGGTGGTGGCTTCGGCCTCCGACCCCGCCCCCATGCAGTACATCGCGCCGTACTCCGGCTGCTCCATCGGCGAGTACTTTCGTGACCGCGGCCGCCACGCACTGTGCATTTACGACGATCTTTCCAAGCACGCCGCCGCCTACCGCGAGATTTCCCTGCTGCTGCGCCGCCCGCCGGGCCGCGAAGCTTTCCCTGGAGACGTCTTCTATCTCCACAGCCGCTTGCTGGAACGCGCCGCCAAGCTGAATAAAGAAAAAGGAGGCGGCTCGCTCACCGCCCTGCCGTTTATCGAGACGCAAGCCGGCGACGTCTCCGCCTACATCCCCACCAACGTCATTTCCATCACCGACGGGCAGATTTATCTCGAAGCCGACCTGTTCAACAGCAACATCCGCCCGGCCATCAACGTGGGCATCTCGGTGAGCCGCGTGGGCGGCAACGCGCAGATCAAAGCCATGAAGCAGGTGGCTGGGACGCTGCGCCTCGACATGGCGCAATACCGGGAGCTGGCGGCCTTCGCCCAATTCGGCTCCGAGCTTGACAAGGCCTCCCAGGCCCAGCTTAATCGCGGCCGCCGCCTGGTCGAAGTGCTCAAGCAGGATCAGTATCAGCCCCTGGCGGTCGAAAAGCAGATCGCCATCGTCTTCGCCGGCACCAACGGATTTCTCGACGACCTGGAGATCGAGGAGTGCCGTCCCTTCGAGGCCGAGCTTTACCGCTATCTCGACAACGCGCGTCCCGATCTGCTGAAGGCCATCGGCACCAAGAAGCAGTTTGACAACGAGCTGCGCCAGGAGCTGACGGCGGCCCTCACCGAGTTCAAGCAGCGGTTCGTGGCTGACAAGGCCGGCAAGATCGCCGGGCAGCAGAAGATGGCGGCGGACTAAGCAGAGCCATGCCGAGCCTGATCGACATCCGCCGGCGCATCCGGTCCGTGCGCAACACGCAGCAGATCACCAAGGCCATGAAGATGGTCTCGGCGGCCAAGCTGCGCCGTGCTCAGGACAACGTGCTCGCGGCGCGCCCCTACGCCGGGCTCATTCGCGAAATCCTGGCCGACCTGATCGCCCGCGTGCCGCCGTCGGAGGAGGAGACGCCCCATCCGCTGCTCGCCCGCCGTCCGGAAAACAACATTCTTCTTCTGCTGCTCACCGGCGACAAGGGCTTGTGCGGCGCGTTCAACACCAACCTGATCAAGGCCTCGCAGGCGTTTCTGGCCGGGCATGCTGCGGGGCGCGTGGAACTGGAGCTGATCGGCCGCAAAGGCCGCGACTACTACCGCCGCCGGCAAACGCCGATCTCGGGCGAGCACGTCGGCGTTTTCGCCAAGGTCGAATACTCCGTGGCCCGCTCCATCGCCGGCGCGGCCATGGAACGCTTCCGCTCTGGCGAGATCGACGCCGTGTATTTGCTCTACAACGAATTCAAGTCGGTGCTCTCGCAGAAGCTGGTCGTGGACCGCATACTGCCGCTGGAGCCGCCGGCCGCAGCCGCTTCCGGCGTCGACTACATTTACGAGGAGCCGCCGGCCCAAATTCTGGGCAACCTGCTGCCGCGGTACGTCGAGATCCAGGTCTACCGGGCCATGCTCGAAAGCGCCGCCGCCGAACACGCCGCCCGCATGACGGCCATGGACGCGGCCACATCCAACGCCGCCGACATGATCGACCGGCTCACGCTCTACATGAACCGCGTGCGGCAGGCCAGCATCACCAAGGAGATCATCGAAGTAGTCAGCGGCGCGGCAGCCCTTGAATAGGATAAAGACATGGGTAACAAGGTAACAAGAAAGAAAACGGGCAACCGCTTGCTGACGCGCGCGGCTCGGAATCGGCGGTTTACGGAGCCGCGACCGCGAGGGAGCTGGTGAGTATTTGGAATATCTAGGAATGCCATGACAGCAACCAATGGAAATTCGAAACGAATCGGCAAGGTGATTCAGGTCGCCGGTCCCGCCGTGGATGTGCAGTTCTCCGAGGGACACCTGCCGCTGATTTACAACGCCATCCGCATCACCAGCGAGGGGTTCAGCGTGCCGCAGCCGATCGACATTCTGGTCGAGGTGCAGCAGCACCTGGGCGAGGGCCGGGTGCGCACGGTCGCCCTGCAGCCGACCGAAGGTCTCGTGCGGGGCATGAAGGCCGAAGACCTCGGCGTGCCGATCTCGGTGCCGGTGGGCAAGCAGACGCTCGGCCGCGTGCTCAACGTGATCGGCCAGCCGGTGGACAACATGGGGCCGGTCGAGACGGAAAAACGCTACCCGATTCACCGGCCTGCGCCAAGCTTCGAGGAGCAATCGACGGAGCTGCAGATGTTCGAGACCGGCATCAAGGTCATCGACCTGCTCGAGCCTTACCTGCGCGGCGGCAAAATCGGCCTGTTTGGCGGTGCCGGCGTCGGTAAGACGGTCATCATCATGGAGCTGATCAACAACATCGCCCTCAAGCACGGCGGCGTCTCGGTATTTGCGGGCGTGGGTGAGCGCACGCGCGAGGGCAACGACCTGTGGCTGGAGATGCAGGAAAGCGGCGTGCTCGACCCGCACGACTGGCGGAAATCCAAGGTCGCCCTCATCTACGGCCAGATGACGGAGCCGCCCGGCGCGCGCCTGCGCGTGGGCCTCACCGGCCTCACCGTCGCCGAATACTTCCGCGACGAAGAAGGCCAGGACGTGCTGCTATTTATTGATAATATCTTCCGCTTCACGCAGGCCGGCTCGGAGGTTTCGGCGCTGCTCGGCCGCATGCCCTCGGCCGTGGGCTATCAGCCCAATCTGGCCACCGAGATGGGCGAGCTGCAGGAGCGCATCACCTCCACCAAGAAAGGCTCCATCACTTCCGTGCAGGCCATTTACGTGCCCGCCGACGACTATACCGACCCGGCTCCGGCCACCGCCTTCGCGCACCTGGACGCCACCACGAACCTCTCGCGCCAGATCTCCGAGCTGGGCATCTACCCGGCCGTCGATCCGCTGGCCTCGACCTCACGCATCCTTGACCCGCGCATCCTTGGCCCGGAGCACTACCAGACCGCCCAGTCCGTCAAGGGCATCCTGCAGCGCTACAAAGATCTGCAGGACATCATCGCCATCCTGGGCATCGACGAGCTATCCGAAGAGGACAAGGTCACCGTCGCCCGCGCGCGCAAGATTCAGAGGTTCCTCTCGCAGCCCTTCTTCGTCGCCGCCCAGTTCACCGGCCTGGAGGGCCGCTACGTGAAGCTGGCCGACACGATCCGCGGCTTCCGAGAAATCGCCGAAGGTAAGCACGACGATCTGCCCCAGCAGGCTTTCTACATGGTGGGGACGATCGAGGAAGCGCAGGAGAAAGCGGCGGCGCTCAAAGCGGCCGCTTAAGCAGCAGCTTCTATTGCACTATGGCCGAGCCGTTCCTTCTGGAAATCGTCACGCCCGAGCGCCTGCTCATCCGCGAGGAGGTGACGGAGGCGCAGATCCCGGCCCTGAGCGGCGAGATCGGCGTGCGCCGCGAGCACGCGCCGCTCATCGCCGAGCTGGGAATCGGCGTGCTGAGCTACGCCGGCGAGGGCCGCGCGCGGCACCTTTCGGTCAGCGGCGGCCTGGTCGAGGTGCTGCGCGACCACGTGCGCGTGCTTGCGAACACCGCCGAGCATGCCGACCAGATCGACGTGAAGCGCGCCGAAGAAGCCCAGCGCCGCGCCAGCCGCCGCCTGGAGGCGCCCCACCTGGGCCTCGACGTTGCCCGCGCCCTCAACGCCCTGCAGCGCGCGCAAACCCGCCTCAAAGCCGCCGCCATGCTGAAGTAAGCGGCGCTCAGCCTTCCGATCAGTGGACTCTGGTGATGCAGAGCCGGCCATGCTGGCGCGGCTGGACGATTACGCTTCATCTCTGACAGTCTTGCCGGATGCACTCTCGTTCGGATAGTTGAAGAAGAGCTGATTGCCGTCGGGATCATCGACAACCAGGAGCCGGTAGCCCCACGAACCATCCTTGACCGGAACGCCTTTGGCTTCGAGTTCCGCGCGCAGCGCGTCCAACGCGGCGGTCTCGGCCTCGCGCGTCTCCTGCTCGACGTTCAGGGAAATGAACATCAGCCCCTTGCCAATCTTCTCCGGCCATGTGTCGGCCAGGATAAGCGCGCAGCCCTGCCGCTCCACCTGTGCGACGCGCGCTCTGCCGGCCTCCTCGTATCGCCAGGGGCTCGTGAAGCCGAGCCGGTTGACGTAAAAGCGGAGTGAGGCCTCAACGTCCGTCACGTGCAGGACGGGGCGCGCGAACCAGTCTGCCATAGGCTATATATCCTCGAATGAAGACAACTTCTTCCTGCGTCTTGAATTCTACGCCCCACTTATGCAGTTTCTCGCCGAGGTCAGACGCCTTCCCGGGCTTGCACAATTCCCTGGAACAGCACGCTCGAAAGATATCGCTCGCCGGCGTCGGGCAGGATGGTCACGATCATCTTGCCCTTCATTTCCGGCTGCCTGGCGAGGCGGCAGGCGGCCGCGGCGGCGGCGCCGGAGGAGATGCCGCAGAGGATTCCTTCCTCACGGGCCAGGCGGCGCGCGTATTCGATGGCTTCGTCATCGCTGACCTGCTCGACCTGATCGACCACCGCAAGATCGAGCGTGTCGGGAATGAAGCCGGCGCCGATGCCCTGGATGCGGTGGGGGCGGGGCGTGAGCTTTTTGCCCTGCAAGCGCTCGGTGATGACAGGGCTCAAGGCCGGCTCCACGGCCACCGCGAGAATTTTCCGGCCCATCTGTTGCTTGAGGAAGCGGGAGACGCCGGTGATGGTGCCCCCTGTGCCTACTCCTGAGACAAAAACGTCGACCTGGCCGCCGGTGTCGTCCCAGATTTCCGGGCCGGTAGTCTTGAAGTGAATGGCCGGGTTGGCGGGGTTCTTGAACTGCTGGAGCATGATGTAGCGGCCAGGATCGGAGGCGACCATCTGCTCGGCGCGCTTGATGGCCGCGCCCATGCCCTGGTCGTCGGGGGTGAGTTCGAGCCTGGCGCCGAGGATTTTCAGCACGCTGCGCCGCTCGATGCTCATCGTGTCGGGCATGGTGAGCGTGATGGGATAGCCGCGGGCGGCGGCGACGAAGGACAGCGCGATGCCGGTGTTCCCGCTGGTGGGCTCGACCAGCTCCTTGCCCGGGCCCAGCAGGCCGCGCTCCTCGGCGTCCCAGATCATCGAAGCGCCGATGCGGCACTTGACCGAGTAAGACGGATTGCGCCCTTCCACCTTGCCGAGCACGGTGGCTTCGGCGCCGTCGGTGATGCGGTTCAGCTTCACCAGCGGCGTGCGGCCGATGCTGAGCGAGTTGTCCAGAAAGTACTGGCCCATCAGATTTCCCAGTTCGCTACGAAGCGGTTCTGCTTCGCGGTCCAGCGCGCGGCCAGCTCGGCGAAGCTGGTGCGGTCGATAATCTCCGAGACGGCGCCATCCACCCGCTGCCACATTTCGGTGAAGGGTGTGTCAGTGGCGGAGCGCCGCGCCGTCCGGGAGGCCGCCCCTGAGGCGCGGCTCCGCTCGGCCGGCGACAGCGGCCCTTCGACAAACCGCAGCACTTCGCCCACCATGATCGTATCAGGCGAGCGGGCCAGCAGGTAACCACCCTCGGCGCCGCGCCGCGACTGCACGAAGCCGCCCTGCTTCAATTGGGCCAGGATCAGCTCGAGGAATTTTTGCGGGATTTTCTGCCGGCCGGCGATGTCGGCGATCTTCACGGGCTTGGTTCCACCTTGATGCGCCAGGTCGAAGATGGCCTTCAGGGCGTAGTCCCCCTTCACCGAGATGTTCATGCCGCCGTGCTCATTGCGTGGACTCGTTTTTGAGATTACGGTAAGTTTGGCGGCGCGTCAAATCGCGGTGCTGGAATAGGCGTGACCCGACAAGAAAGGATGGCGCGATCGCCGGTTTTCACTACTGGTGACGCTCACAATGGGGGCTGCGTTGGGCTCAGTGGGCAGGAGCTACAAGGTCGAGCAGACGGCAGCAGGCCCGCGGTAGTGACGCCGATTGCGCGGGAGAAGGTCCTTAGCGGCCCACTTGGGTTTCGTGGGCTCCAATGCGGTTTTGAATCGCGTAGAGCGCCAGCTCGAGGCGGTCACCGGCGCCCACCTTGTCGAAGATGTTGTGGAGGTGGTTCTTGACGGTCTGGTCGCTAATGAACAACTGCTCGGCGATCTGTTTGTTCTTCAGTCCTTGAGCCACCAGAGCGACGATCTGCCGCTCGCGCGGGCTCAGCAAAGAGCGCTCGCCATCTGCGGCGGCTGTCTCCGGCGGCGTCAGCGATTGCGCCAGCAGCGCCGCCTGCGCCCGAGCCCCCAGCCAGATCTCGCCGCTGTGCACCTGGCGGATGCAGGCGGCGAGACATTCGGCGGCGAGCTGCTTGGGGACGATTCCACAAGCCCCTAGCCGCATGGCGTCGGCGCAGGGACGTTCGTCGCCCGGCGCGGTCAGCACGATCACCCGAGCGCGGGTGCGTTGGCTCTGCAGCTTTTCGAGCGTGGCCAAGCCGCCGACGCCGGGCATCTTCAGGTCGAGCAGCACGATGTCGGGCTTGCACCGCGGCAGCAAATCGAGCGCCTGGGCGCCGTTCTTCGCCTCTGCCACCACGTGGAAGTCGGCTTCGAGGGCCAGCAGTTTGGCGAGACCGTCGCGAAAGAGCGGCTCATCGTGGGCCACCAGAATGCGGATGCGGCGCCCTGGAGGACGGCATGGCGACTGTCGACGCTGGCGGTCTGTCACATCGCTGAATGTGGCCATCGCTGTTCCCAGAAAGGGGTGATTGAGCACTTTTGAGACCAGCTTACTCGGACCTTTGTTTTGAATGAGATGGCCCCGGAGAAGTCCGCTGATTGGGTCGCTCCCGAGCAGATATTACCGGACAGGACCGGAGTTTATTTCCGGTGCTTCCTGGCTGCTAGGCCCGGCTTGCCAGGGGCCTTCTTGGCCGGGGCAGAGGAGGCGACGACGCGGGCCTCGGCCACGTTGTAGTAAGCCGCGAAGACCAGCGCGGCCGAGAGCAGCGCCAGAGGGGCGATCTGAGACAGCACGCGGTCGAGCGAAGAGCCGATCATCCACTGGAGATTGATGGGGCCGGTGACGTAAACCAGCGTCACGCCGAAGAGCTGCCACAGGACTAGCAGGGGCAGCACGAGAAATCGCGGGCCGAGACCGAAGCGGCGGTGGAGCAGGACGGCCAGCAGGCAGAGCGGGAAGGCGATGTTGAAAATCGACGGGGCGAAAGCGTGCTCGACCAGCGCTTTTACCGTGGGCCAGTAGCTGGTGACGTTGGTCTGCACAATTTCGCCCGAGAGCTGGCCGGGCCGCTTCACCCCGTAGAGGCTGCGGGCGACGGCCCAGGGGACCACGGCGAGACCGGGGACGGCGACCAGGGTGAGCCAGTAGCGCCAGCCCCAGGCTCGCTTCCACAATAAGCGGCCGGCGGCCAGCAGGCCGAAGCCACCGAGAAAAAACTGGCCCTCGTTCTTGGTCCAGGCGCCGAGCGAGGCGAAGACAACGGCGAGGGCGAAGTCGGCGTAGTCGTCTTCCAAGAACCACGCATAGAGGAATCCGGCGCCCAGCAAAACGGAGGCGGCGACGGCCGTATCGGCGTAGCCGGCGTAGTGGAACGCCACCAGATCGACCATGTAGAGGCCGATCAGCATGGCGGTGAAAATCGCGGCGACGGGGCGGGAGCCGAAGCGACGGACGAAATAGTAGAAGCCGGCGGCGAGCGAAGCAAAGAAGCAGGGCGAGAGAAGCTTGGCGGCCTGGTCGGCAGCCTCGCCCATCCAGATGTAGAGGAATGTCGCATAAAGAGGTATCAGCAAGGGGTAGGCGGGGTTGCCGAGAAACTCGTGCGCGCGGCGCAGGTAGGGGGCCACGCTGCCGTCGAGATAGAACGCCTTGCCCTTGAACATCCACAGCATGATGGCGTCCCACTCGTTGAGCGGCATGAGGCGCTCGTAGGGAACCCAGGCGAGCAGGACGATGGCGGCGAAGAGGGCGGCGCCGAGGAGCGCCGGCCACTCGCTCCATGCCGGCCGGCTCCATTTCGGCCAAGCGAGCCGCAGCGATCCGCGCCGCCGGTAGAGAACCGCGGCGCAGGCGGCTGCCCACGGGGCGATGACCGTCGCACGATTCCAGGGAATGTGCCCCAGGTTGCAGAGCAGCAACTGGAGAGACAGCGCGGCGGCGCCGGCGGCGAAGCTCAGGCAGAGCGTCACCACCGGCCCGATCTGCGGCCGCGTGCGCAGCCACGGCCCGAGGATCAGCCAGCCGGCCAGGCAGGTGAAGAGCAGGGCGAGAGCGATCATGGCCGCGAGCGGTAGATCTCGACGTGATCGCCGGAGTAGATTTTTTCGAGCGCCGCGAGGCGGTGCTGGAGCTGATTGTCATCCCAGTGGCCGCGGAACGGCTCCTCGGCGAGATTCGCCGGCGCATCGCGAAAGACGGCGAGATAGGGGCAGTTCTCGGCGGTGGCGGCGGTCGAGGCGTCGATGCGGATGCGGCGCGGGTATAGGTAGTAGTCAAATCTTGTCTTGTAATAGTTGACGTGCTCCGGGCCGGTATAGCTGAGGAATAGAATGCAGGCATCAGGCGGCGTCACCTGCTTCACCCGCCCGGCCACGATGTAGGCGGGGTAATCGATCATGGCGGCGCGCTCGGCCATGGGGCGGTCGTCGAAGCGGCTGCGCCAGTAATCGAGCGAGTCAAACTGGCGGGAAACGGGCTGCCAGGCCAGCGCCACCCACAGGCCGAAGATGGCCAGCAGCAGGATGCGGTGGGCTTTCAGCTAGACCCCCCAACAGTAGTCTTCTACGACCTTCTCCATCGACTCGTCTTTTTCGGCCAGGCGCAGCAGCTCCAGCCGCACGGAATCGACCAGGGCGTTCCAGCTCGCTTCGAGCACGTTGTCGGAAACGCCGACCGTGGTCCAGCTTCGCTTGTGGTCGGTCCACTCGATGAGCACGCGCACGCGGGCGGCGGTGCCGCGCTTGGAGTCGAGCACGCGGACCTTGTAGTCGGTGAGACGGATATCGGCGATCTGCGGGTAGAGCTTGGAGAGGCAGCGGCGCAGGCAGAGGTCCATGGCGTGGACGGGGCCGTGAGAGGTGGCGGTGGCGGAATGCATGCCATCCTTGGCGCGGATGGTCATGCTGACCGTCGAGCTGGTCTTGCCATCGCGGCTCTTCTCGGTGACGATCTTCGAGCTTTCGAGGTCAAAGAAGAACAGGTCGGGGTGCAGCGTTTGCCGCACGAGCAGCTCGAAGGTGCCTTCAGCAGCCTCCAGCTCGTAGCCCTCGTATTCGAGCTGCTTGATGCGGTCGAGCAGCTCGCGGCGGGCGGCGTCGCTGAGCTTTTCGCTGAGGCCCTTTTCTTTCAGCTTGAAGAAGATGTTGCTGCGGCCGGAAAGATCGCTGATGAGCACGCGGCGGCGGTTGCCGACCAGCTCCGGTTTGATGTGCTCATAGGTAGCGGCCTCCTTGAGGACGGCGCTGACGTGCACGCCACCCTTGTGGGCGAAGGCGCTGCGGCCGACGAAGGGCGCGTCGTTGCGCGGGGCGAGGTTCGCCAGCTCGGCGACGAAGGCGGCCGCCGAAGTGAGTTGCGTCAGCCGCTCCGGACCGATGGTGGTGTGGCCGAGCTTCAACTCGAGCACCGGAATGATCGAGCAGAGGTTGGCGTTGCCGCAGCGCTCGCCGTAACCGTTGATGGTGCCCTGCACGTGCGTGGCGCCCTGCTCGATGGCAGCCACCGCGTTGGCCACGCCCAGGTCACAGTCGTTGTGAGTGTGAATGCCGATCACGCCGTCGAAGCGCTTGCGGACCTCGGCGAAAATCTCGACGAGCTTGGTAGTGATGGTGCCGCCGTTGGTGTCGCACAGCACCAGCGTATCGGCGCCGGCGGCCTTGGCCGCCTCGAGCGTGCGCAGGGCGAAGGCGGTGTTCGAGCTGTAGCCGTCGAAGAAGTGCTCGGCGTCGTAGATCACTTCCCTGCCATGCTGCTTGAGGTATTGGACCGTTTCGGTGATGAGCACCAGGTTCTCTTCCTCGGTGATGCCGAGGGCGCGGCTGGTGTGCAGGTCCCAGCTTTTGCCGAAGATGGTGACCACCGGCGTGCTAGCGTCGAGCAGCGCGCGAACGTTGGGGTCGGCTTCGATTTTGTTCTTCGGGTAGCGCGTGGAGCCGAACGCGGCCAGGCGCGCGTGCTTCAGCTCCAGCTCGCCGAGGCGCCGGAAGAACTCCTTGTCTCTGGGGTTCGAGCCGGGCCAGCCGCCCTCGATGTAGTCGATGCCCAGCTCGTCGAGCTTGCGCGCGATACCGAGCTTGTCGTCGACGGAAAACGAGACGTTCTCACCCTGCGATCCGTCACGCAGGGTCGTGTCGTAAGTCAGTACTCTCATAAGACCTCACGAAGAAGCGACCATTCCTACCGCCCGGCCGCCACCGGCTGGTCCTGCGGCACGCCGGCTTCCTTCTTCTTCTTCAGGAACGTCATCATCTCGCGCAGTTTCGCGCCCACCTGCTCGACGGGCTGCGTGCGCGCCGCTTCGCGCATGGCCAGAAACTTCTTGCGGCCGGTCTTGTTCTCATCGATCCATTCCCTGGCGAAGGCGCCCGACTGGATCTCACCGAGAATCTTCTTCATTTCCTCGCGCACGGCCTGGTTGATGACGCGCGGGCCGCGCGTATAGTCGCCGAACTCGGCGGTGTCGCTCACCGAGTAGCGCATGTAGGCGAGGCCGCCTTCATAAATCAGGTCGACGATCAGCTTCAGCTCGTGCAGGCACTCGAAGTAGGCGATCTCGGGCTGGTAGCCGGCCGCCACCAGCGTTTCAAAGCCGGCGCGGATCAGCTCCGAAACGCCGCCGCACAGCACCGTCTGCTCGCCGAACAGGTCGCTCTCGGTTTCTTCTTTGAAGGTGGTCTCAATGACGCCGGCCTTCAGGCACCCAAGCGCCAGCGCATAGGCCAGCGCCCGCTGCTTGGCTTCGCCGGTCGCGTCCTGCTCCACGGCCAGCAGCGCCGGCACGCCGACGCCCTCGGTGAACAGCTCGCGCACGCGATGGCCCGGCGCTTTCGGAGCGATCATCGAGACATCTACGCCCGCCGGTGGCAGGATCTGCTTGTAGTGAATGTTGAAGCCGTGGGCGAACATCAGCGTCTTGCCTGGCTTGAGATGCTGCGCTATCTCTTTGTGATACAGATCGCCCTGAATGTGGTCGCTGACCAGAATCATGACCACGTTGGCGCGCTCGGCGGCCCGGGCCACCGGCAGCACTTTCAAGCCGGCCGTTTCGGCTTTCCCCCAGGACTTGCTTCCCTGGTAAAGGCCCACCACCACATCAATGCCGCTGTCGCGCAAATTCAGCGCGTGGGCGTGGCCCTGGCTGCCGTAGCCGATGATGGCCACTGTGCGGCCCTTCAGATACTTCAGGTCTCCATCTTTTTCGTAGTAGCTTTTCGCCATTTTTTCTCCGATAAAAACCGATTCACCGCAGAGGACGCAGAGAACGCAGAGGAAAACCAAATCTGAATCCAAAATCTCTGCGCTCTCTGCGTACTCTGCGGTGCATTCATACGCCGACCTTTTTGAGATCCTTCCCTTTTGCGCCGGCCTTCTTGTTTTCCTTGGTTGAGCGCGGCAGGGCCATCGCCCCGGAGCGGATCACCTCGATGTCGCCGTAGGTGCGCAGCATTTCGATGAAGGCGTCGAGCTTCTCGGACGCGCCGGTGGCTTCGACCGTGTACGCGCCGGGCGAGGCGTCGACCACGCGCGCGCGGAAGATCTCCACCTCTCTCAGGAACGTCGCCTTCATCTCCTCGCTCACCTGCACTTTGGCCAGCATCGTTTCGCGGCACACCACCTGCTGGTCGCTCAGATCGACCACCTGGATGACGTTGATGAGCCGCTGAATCTGTTTGATGAGCAGCGGCCGCATGGGGCTTTCCACCTCGGCCACAATGGTCATGCGCGACAGCTCGGGGTCGAGCGTGCGCGCCACCGTCAGGCTCTCGATGTTGTAGCCGCGCGCGCTGAGCACGCCCGTCACGCGCATCAGCGCGCCGGGCTTGTTTTCGACCAGCAGTGAGATTAGTTGCAGCACGGTTTCAGTCTCCCGCCTCCACCGGCTGCGGCTCGCCCAGGATCATCTCGTTCACCGCGCCGCCCGAGGGCACCATCGGATACACGCTCTCCTCCGGCGAGACCTTTACGTTGAGCAGGTAGGGGCCGGGATCCTCGACCGCTTCCTTGAGGGCCGCAGGCAGGTGGTCCGGCTTCTCCACCGTGCGGCCCTTCATGCCGAAGGCAGCGGCGAGCTTCTCGCAATCGGGGAAGGCGTCCATCTCGACGGCGCAGTAGCGGCGGTTGTAAAACAGCTCCTGCCACTGCCGCACCATCCCCAGGTAGCCGTTGTTCATGATGACGATCTTGATGGGCAGCCCGTAGCTGACGATGGTCGAGAGTTCGGGAATGCTCATCTGGAAGCCGCCGTCGCCGAGCAGGGCGATCACGAGCTTGTCGGGGTTGCCCATCTGGGCGCCGATCGCGGCAGGCAGCCCGAAGCCCATGGCGCCCAAGCCGCCGGAGTTGAGCCACAGCCGCGGCCGGTGGAAGCGCACATACTGCGCCGCCCACATCTGGTGCTGGCCCACGTCGGCGCAAACGATGGCTTCGCCCTGGCAAATCTCATCGATCTGCTGCACCAGGAATTGGGGCTTGATCTCGGTCGCAGAGGGCGTGTACTGGAACGGGTGCTGGCGCTGCCACTCGTGGATCTGCTCGAGCCAGCGGCGGCGCGACTCGGCTTTGGCGCGTCCGTCGGTATCCTTGGTCCCGGCGAGCAGCTTGTTCAGCTTGTCGAGCACCTGCTTCAAGTCGCCCACAATGGGGAGGTCGGCGTGGCGGTTCTTGCCGATTTCGGCGGGGTCGATATCGACGTGCAGCACCTTGGCGTGGCGGGCGAAAGCGTCCAGGCGGCCAGTGACGCGGTCGTCGAAGCGCACGCCCAGCGCGATCAGCAAGTCGGCATTGCTGATGCCCATGTTGGCCGCGTAGCTGCCGTGCATGCCGAGCATGTTGAGGCAATAGGGATGCTCGCTCGGCAGCGCTCCCAGGCCCATCAGGGTTTCAGCCACCGGCGCCTCCACGATGCGGGCGAGCTGGTCGAGCTCGGCCGAAGCACCCGCCTTGATGATGCCGCCCCCGGCGTAGACATAGGGCCGCTCCGCTTCCCAGATCATCTTGGCGGCGCGCTTGATCTGCCCGGCGTGGCCCTCCACGCTTGGCTTGTAGCCGCGCAGGTGAATCGGGCCGGGAGCGTGGTAGGCGCTCTTGGCCACCAGCGTGTCCTTGGTGACGTCGATCAGCACCGGGCCGGGGCGGCCGGTGGAGGCGATGTAAAACGCTTCGTGAATCGTTCGCACCAGCTCGTTGATGTCCTTCACCAGGTAGTTGTGCTTGGTGCAGGAGCGGGTGATGCCGAAGGTATCCGCTTCCTGAAAAGCGTCGCGGCCGATCAGGTGCTTGGGGACCTGGCCGGTGAAGGCCACCACGGGGATGGAGTCCATCATGGCGTCGACCAGGCCGGTGACGAGATTCGTCGCGCCGGGGCCGGAGGTGGCCATGCACACGCCGACCTTGCCGGTGGAGCGGGCGTAGCCCTCGGCGGCGAAGCAGGCGTTCTCTTCGTGTCTTACCAGTATGTGGCGGATAGGGTGGTCGTACAGCTCGTCGTAAATCGGCATGCTGGCCCCGCCGGGATAGCCGAAGACCACTTCGCACCCCTCCTTGGCCAGCGCCTCCAGAATCAATCTCGCTCCGGTCATCAACATGGCATCGCTCTCCTGCCGCAGCCTCCTGCCGGCGGCGGGGCCGCGCTGCGGCGCGTGCGCACCAAATAAAAAAGGCCGCCACCGGATTCTTTCTCTTCGCCCCGGTTGGCAGCCTCTGGAATCTCGTTCCGAGCAGGCGTCATCCGGGGCCGGATACACCGACCACAATAATGATGGCGCTGCTAATTCGGATAACGGCGAGGGCTGGGACAGCGGTGGAAACAGGCTCGGCGGGAAGCTCAGGGGAATTGAGCCGCTCGGCGCGCGTGCAGCACGGCCGCGCGACATGCGCCGCGCGCTTCCAGGATTTCCGGATGCCGAGTTTTCGATTCAGCTTCATCCGCACGATCCGACACTATCCAAATCAACAGTTTAGACAAAACCAGGCGGCCGGTCAAGCGCCCCCACATTCATTTTGCTTATGGAAACCATGGAGGCGCGGCCGGCGGAAAACCTTAGCCGGGATGTTATTCTGAGTTCTTGACCCCGGGCTTCTATTCTGATGGCGCTACATCTCTTTAACACCCTCAGCAATCAACTGGAACCCTTCGCGCCGCAGGACGGCCAGACCGTCCGCATGTATAGCTGCGGGCCGACTGTGTATGACTACGCTCACATCGGTAACTTCCGCACCTACACGTTTCAGGACATCCTGCGGCGCTACCTGCGCTATCGCGGCTACCGGCTCGACCACGTCATGAACATCACCGACGTGGAGGACAAGATCATCCGCCGCGCCGGCCAGGCCGGCAAGTCGCTGCGGGAATACACCGACTATTACATCACCGCGCTCGAGGAGGACACGCGCAAGCTGCGCCTGGAGAAGCCGGAGCGCGTGGTGCGGGCCACCGACCACATCCCGGAAATGATCGACGCTATCCAGAAGCTCGGCGAGCGCGGCATGACCTACCAGAGCGACAGCTCGGTTTACTACCGCATCGCGGCGTTCCCGCAATACGGCAAGCTCTCGCGGCTCGACAAAAGCGGCATCAAGCCGGGGGCGCGCGTGGATGTGGATGAGTACGACAAAGCGGACGTCCGCGACTTCGTGCTGTGGAAGGCGGCCAAGCCCGGGGAGCCCTGCTGGGACTCGCCATTTGGCTGCGGCCGGCCGGGCTGGCACATCGAGTGCTCGGTGATGGCGATGAAGTATCTGGGCGCCACGCTCGACATTCACAGCGGCGGGGTGGACCTGGTTTTCCCGCACCACGAAAACGAGATTGCGCAGGCCGAGCCGCTGACCGGCAAGCCGTTCGTCCGCTTCTGGCTGCACGCCGAGTTTCTGCTCATTGAAGGGCAGAAGATGTCGAAGTCGCTCGGGAACTTCTACACCTTGCGCGACGTGCTGGCCAAGGGCTACGCGCCGGAGGCGGTGCGCTACCTGCTTGCTGCGGTGCCCTATCGCAAGCAGCTCAACTTTACGTTTGACGCGCTGAAATCGGCGAGCACCGCCATCGAGCGGCTGCGCAACTTCAAGCTGCGCCTGGACACCGATCGCTTCGAGCCCGGCGAGAATCCCAAGATCACCGCCCTGGGCGAGGAGGCGCGCCGGCAGTTTGAAGCGGGGATGGACGATGACCTCAACACCGCGCGGGCGCTGGCCGCCATCTTCGATTACATCCGCGACGCCAACACGATGATGGACGCCGGCGAATTCAAAGCCGGCAACCTGCCCGGCGCGCGCGACCTGCTCGCCCGCTTCGACAGCATTTTCGACGTGCTCGAAGCGGCGCGCGAGGGGCGGCTTTCCGCTGAAGACATTCAGCGCAAAATCGACGAGCGCCTCGCCGCGCGCAAGGCGCGAGACTTCGCCCGCGCCGACCAGATCCGCCAGGAGCTGGCGGCCGCCGGCGTGATCCTCGAAGACACCAA
>DASQHK010000627.1:0-10109 GCA_035632135.1 Bryobacterales bacterium | reverse complement strand
GTGGTCTTTGGCGTCCGGCCCTGCACCAGCACCACCAGTTGCGCGCCCTGCGAGTCCATCTCGCCGCGCAGCCGCGCGCTCAACCTGGCGTTGGTCAGGTTGGTGCTCTTCTTCAGCTCCACAAAGCGGTTCCCGGCCCCTTCGGGGGAGCGGTTCTGCGTGGTGTAGAGGTACATCAGCATGTGCAAGTATCCGGCGCCAGGCGGGGCGTGATGGCTGTCCAGATACCACGGGCCGTAGCAATAGGCGATGCCGTCCCAGATCGGCAATGGCTCGCGCCGGTTCGAAAACCAGCCGCCCGAGCCGTGATCGAACGACTCAAAGTAGACGTCGCCGGCGACGAGCGGCGCACCCAGGCAAAGCAGCAAAACGAGCGTCCAGGTTCTCATCAGGCTGGTAACTTTAACACGCGCAGGGAGCCGGCACAACGCAGCTCATCGCCGGGCAGCTCACGTCGAGCGCATTGCCGCCTTCACTCTATCTGGATGGGGACCGTGACGTTGAGGGTGCGGGGCGGCAGGCACAAGCGATCGGTGCAAGCCTGGTAGCGGAGTTTGCCGGTCAGCTTGGCCGCTCCGCGCTCGGCGGAGGCGGGAACGGCGAAGTGGGAGACCACGGCCACCGTGCCCGAGTAAACAGAAAGCGGCTTGTCGGCAAACTCGTACTTCACTGTTTCGGCCTTGGGGTAAGCAACGGCGTGGGCGGCCCCGAGCGGGCCCGTGTCCCAGGTGAGCACGGTGGGAATCAAGTATTCTTCGGCCGGGGTGTGCGAGTTGATGTGGTAGCCGGAGCGGATGGTGAGCTTCAGCGGGATCTCGAACGACGCGCTGCGCCGGGCTGCCAGGTTCGGCGGCGCCTCGACCGAAACCACGTGCGGGCCCGCCGGCTGGGCGGGCACGGGAACGGGAGCGCCGAGCAGAAGGGCGGCGGCCAGGCTACAGAAGAGACTCGATCGTTTTCTCAAACTCATCCTTGCCGCTGAGGCCCTGGTGGGTGGCCACGATGCGGCCCTGCTTATCGATGATGAACGTAGTCGGCAGCACATCCACGCCGCCGAAAGCGCCGGCGGCGTCGTCGTTACCCAGCAGTACGGGGTAGTTCATCTTCATCTCTTCCACGAACGGCCGGATGGCCTGCCATCCGTCCTCGTCCATGGAGACACCCAGGACCGTGAAGCCCTTGTCCTTATACTTGCGCTGGAACTCCATGAACCAGGGGATCTCCATCTTGCAGGGGCCGCACCAGGTGGCCCAGAAATCGAGGACCACGACTTTGCCCTTGAAGTCGGCGAGGTGAACGGTTTTGCCGTGCTCGTCCTGGAGGGCGAAGTCGGGGGCGATCCTCAGCTCTTTCTCGTCCTTAGCAGCGGCGGCCGTCCGCTTGGACGAGTAAGAACAACCGCCGGCAACCAGGATCAATGTCGCCATGGCGGCGAGGGAACGTAAGTTCACAGCGTCCTTTCGGGCCGCGCGGGCGCGACCCTATCCATCTTCATTATAGCCGCAAGCCAGGCCGCTGATCAGGACCGTGCGCGCGGCCGGCTTGCTCATTCCATCCGCAGGCGGGGCAGCACATCGGCGGCGAGAAACCAGCGGCGGCGCCGCTCGCGGAAGCGGGGCTTCAGCGTCCACTCGCGGTGGCGGCCCGGGCCAGGCAGGCAGAACCACGCGGCGGAATCGCAGAAACTCTCACATACATATTCCAGCCAGGGGCGTTCCCGGTTACGCACCTGCCGGCGCGCCAGGCCCAGCTTGCGCATCTCGGCGGACCAGCCCAGCTCGCCGCAAGCGCTCTCGGCCCATTCCTGCCGCAGCAGCACCTCGTAGCTGAGGCGCAGCGGATTGCCCAGCCGAGCCCAGACAAAATGGAAGACCTCGTGATACAGGATGCGGGCCAGCTCGCGGCGATTTTTACGATGGTTACGCAGCAGCGAGCGGTCGAGAACGATCTGGCGGTGCGTAACAAAGCTCGCTGCATGCATGCGGGAATCGGGGCCGCCCACGCCGACCAGGAGGCGGCGGCCTTTCTCGCCCAGGCCATCCCCGACGAAGATGCCAAGCACGAGCCGGTAATAGGGGAGGCGGCGCAGCCAGAGCTCCACGCGAGCGCGCTCGGCCGGGCTTAAGGGGCGGAGGCCTTTGGGCGCACGAGCCGCAGCCGCGCCAGCGCGGGAGCGGCCAGCAGCATGGCGAACACCGGCGCATACTCGAGCCAAAGGTAGAACGGGTCCTCGATCCATTGCCGATCCGCGTGGTAGCGGATCAGGATATGGTACGCGAGAGGGACCAGGGCTGTCCACAGGAGCAGAGCGGCGTTGGGAAGCACGGCCAGCAACGGGAGCAGCCAGGTGAGATACCAGGGAAAACAATTGGCGGAGAGGAAAAGGATGGCAGCGGTCGTCCACAGCACGCCCTGCGCGATCGGCGGGCGGCGGGCGGCGATCGCGAGCGCGGCGAGGATCACCAGGGCGGCGACCACGGGCTTGGCGCGCTCGAAATCTCCGCCGGCCCAGGCGTAGACCACGTTGAAGAGGCTGGCGTTGTTGCGCCACCCGGCGAGCAGACCGGGCAGCACGCGGCGGAGCGCAGCCGCTCCGCGCCAATAGGGGAGACAGAACAGCGCGGCCACCGGCGTCCAGGCGAGCGTCCAGGCGGCGCGCGGCAGCAAGCGCCTCGGGCCGCCCGACCAGAGGAAGAGCGGGAACAGCAGAGCCGGCCAGAACTTGGTGAGCACGGCGAGCCACAGCGCAAGCAGGGCCCAGGCCCAGCGGTCCGAGCAGGCGGCCCACACAGCCGCAACCAGGAAGAACAGCAGTAACGGATCGTTGTGCCCGTTCGCCCAAAATTCGACCACCGGCAGCGGCGACCAGAAATAAATAAGAACCCATTCGCGAGGCAGACCTAGGCGGGCGAGCAGTAACACGACCATGGCGGAGGTAGCGAGTTCGAACAAAAGGAAGGGGATCTTGAAGAGCCGGAGCTGGCCAGAGGCGCTCGGCGTGACGCGGGCGGCGGCTGCGTAGGTCCAGCGGAAGGTCAGCTCGAGCACCGGACCGTAGCCGGCTGTCAGGTCCTTGCGGTTGACCAGGCGCCAGGCGCTATCGCGCAGGCGAGCCCAGCGGGGCGCTTCCGGAGCCTCCACGTAGGGATTGCCGCCGGCGGCCTGGAGCTTGCCCTCCCAGCGATAACGGTAGGCGTCCTCGCTCAGGCTGGGGTAAAGCGGCAGCAGGGTCAGGCGGAAAGCGAGGCCGGCGAGGAGGACATAGGCCAGCGGCCGATGGCCGGCGAACGCTCGCTTTTGGGTGACCCACCAGCAGCAGAAGATGTAAAATAGTGCTATCGCGAACGAAATGGCGATGTAAGCGATGACGGACCGTCCGAGGTCGTGAAGCCGGTTCAGCAGCAGAAAACCCGCTTCGAGGGGCAGGGCGAGCAGCAGCAACGAGCGGCCGGCCAAAGCGGGAGTGATCCCAGCGGCGCTCGAAGGGGAAAGGCCGGCAGGCATTTTCGGAACTGAGCTATGTTACCAGCTTTATTCGCGATGGCCCTGCTGTCAAGGTCGCCCCTGCAGCGGACCCTCGAATTCGCCCTCAACAACCCGTTCAAGAGCGTCTACCAAACCAACGCCTTCGACTTGGCGCTGCTGGTTCCCTACTTCACTCTGCTGATCATCCTGAGCTTCTACGGCCTGCACCGCTACAAGATGGTCTATCAGTACTACAAGAACAGAAAGAACGCGTCGCGCGAGCCGCTGAAGAAGTTTGACGATCTGCCGCGGGTAACCGTGCAATTGCCGATTTACAACGAGCGCTACGTGGTGGAGCAATTGCTCGAAAGCATCTGCCGGCTGGAATACCCGCGCGAGAAGCTCGAGATCCAGGTGCTGGACGACTCGACCGACGAGACGGCGGCGATTGCCGAAGCCTGCGCGGAGCGATGGGCGGCGCTGGGCGAGCCGGTGACTTACATACATCGCGCGAACCGCGAGGGCTTCAAGGCCGGAGCACTGCAAAACGGCCTGGCCCACTCCGTGGGCGAGCTGGTCGCCATTTTCGACGCCGACTTTCTGCCGCCGCCGGACTTTCTGCTTCTGACCGTGCACTATTTCGCCGACCCCCAGGTGGGGATGGTGCAGACGCGGTGGACCTACCACAACCGGAGCCACTCGTTTCTGACGCAAGTGGAGGCGATCCTGCTCGACGGCCACTTCGTGCTGGAGCATGGCGCGCGCTCGCGCTCGCAGCTTTTCTTCAATTTCAACGGCACCGCGGGCATTCTGCGGCGGCAGGCGATTGAAGACGCCGGCGGCTGGCAGCACGACACGCTGACCGAGGATTCCGACCTGAGCTATCGCGCGCAACTCAAGGGCTGGAAGTTCCTGTATGTGCCGCGCATCGAGTGCCCCTCGGAGCTGCCGGTGGATATGACGGCCTTCCAGGTGCAGCAGGCGCGCTGGGCCAAGGGCCTGATCCAGACGGGGAAGAAGATCCTGCCGCGGCTGCTGCGCGCGCCGCTGCCGTGGCGGATCAAGGTGGAAGCCTGGGTTCACCTGACGGCGAACGTCTGCTATCCGCTGATGCTGGTGCTTTCGGTGCTGCTGCTGCCGGCGATGATTGTGCGCTTTTACCAGGGCTGGTTCCAGATGCTCTACATCGACCTGCCGCTGTTCATTGCTTCGTTCTGCTCGGTTTCGTCGTTCTACCTGGTAAGCCAGAAGGAGCTGTACCCGGACCGCTGGCACCGCACGCTGCTGTTCATTCCCTTTCTGATGGGGACGGGGATCGGGTTAACTCTTACTAATACCCGAGCGGTGGTGGAGGCGCTGGCGGGAGTGAAATCGCCCTTCCATCGCACGGCGAAATACGGGAACAAACAGGCCACGAAATACCGCCGGCGCAGCCACTGGCTGCCGTGGATCAACCTCCTCATCGGCAGCTACTTCCTGCTGACCGTGCTGTACGCGATTTCGGCCGAGAACTACATCACGGTGCCGTTCCTGCTGCTGTTCGTGCTGGGCTATTATTACGCGGGCGTTCTGATGCTCGTGCAAGACCGCCGGGAGACCTGGGCGCGGCTGGCGGAGGTGCTGCTGCCGGCGCGGCTCACGGTGCGGCACGCACGTCAATAAGTGCTTCGCCACGCACGCCAATAACGGCCAGCATCCGGCCGGCCGCTTCTTTTTCGCGCCGATACGAATAAAAACGATCGAGGCGGCAAGCCGTGCAGAAGCCGCAATTGTAGATGTGCCCCGGCGTGAGGCCGGCGGCGAGGAGCTGCCGGCGCGCGGCCCCGGCCAGATCGACGCGGCCGCGGTCCGCCGCGAGCGCGCGCAGGAGCCCTTGGTTGCCGGTCATGAGCTGCTTGGGAAGGATGGTGAGCGCCGGGTTGGGAGGGTCGGGCTTGCAGAACCGGCCGGCATCGACGAACTGACACGCAAATTCCTGTAAGACCTCGGGGCCCACCTCGAAGCAGCAAGCCTGGATTCCCGGGCCGATGGCGGCGGCCAGGTCCGAGGGCGCGCAGCCGAACGCGCGGCGCAGCTCGCCAATGGTTTTTTCGACGACGCGCCGCGCCAGGCCGCGCCAGCCGGCGTGAATGGCGGCTACGATGCGCCGGCGGCGATCGGCGATCAGGATGGGAAGGCAGTCGGCGGTTTTCACGCCCGCCAGCAGGCCGGGCTCGGCAGCGATCAGGGCGTCGCCGGGCGGGGCGGAGTCGCGCGGCAGGTCGGCGGCGCCGGCGCTGAGGCACGCCCCCGTGCACGCCCCGGCGACCCGGACGACTGCGGAGTGGATCTGGTGCAGGGTGACCAGCCGCATACCGTTTCCGGAGAGGCTTTGCACAAACCTCCGGCGGCCGGCGGGCTGGGCGAGGTCCCCGGCCGCGCGCGTGCTGAAGGCATGAACGAGCCAGGGCAGCCGGTCGAACTCCTGCGACCGCAAGTTGCCCTGTGGATCGAAGTAAAATGGCATGCGCTAAACTAAATCTTAACAAGCGGGATTTTGTGAAGCGGGATCTCATCAAGCGAAGAGGCCGGCCTTGAAGACCGAGTGGAACCCGGAGCTGCTGGAGCAGATGCGGCGCGACTGGGACGAGCGGGCGCGTGAAAACGCGCGCCACTTTGTGGCCACTGGGAAGCAGGACTGGAGCGACGAGGAGTTTTTCCGCTCCGGCGAGGCGCATGTCCGCGAGCAGATCCTCAACGACATGATCAACATCTGCCAGAGCAAAGACCCGCGCGAGATGCGGGTGCTGGAGATCGGCTGTGGCGCCGGGCGCGTGACGCGGGCTCTGGCGCAGGTGTTCGGGCGGGTGGACGGCGTCGACGTGAGCGGCGAGATGGTGGCGCGGGCGCAGGAGGCGCTGCGGGATTTTCCCGGCACCAGCGCGCACCAGAACAACGGCGTAGATCTGCGGATGTTCAGCGGCGAAGAGTTTGACTTTGCGTTTTCTTCGATCGTGTTCCAGCACATTCCGAGCAAAGCAGTGATCGAAAACTATGTGGGCGAGGTGCGCCGCGTGCTGAAGCCGGGCGCGCTGTTCAAGTTTCAGGCGCAGGGCGTCCCGAGTGAGGAGCGGCACTGCGACACCTGGCTGGGCGTGGGATTCACCGACCGCGAGATGCGCGCGATGGCCGAGCGGCAGGGCTTCGAGATGCGTTACGCGCACGGGGCGGGAACGCAATATTTCTGGCTGTGGTTTTTCAAGCGCACCGAGCAGGGTGCGGAGCCGAAGTGACGAAGTGATGCAGCAACCGGTCTGGAACTTCGAGCAGGAGCCGTGGGCGGAGCCGCCGGATGAGACCAGCGTCAACCTGCGCGCCTACTTCGACCGCATGCCGGACGAAAAAATGCGGCAGTACCGGCCGGAGTGGAGCGACGAGCAAGTGATCGAGTGGGACGGCAACTTCAAAGACGACGCCACGCTGTTCCTGACCTGCTGTGAGCGCGATGTGGAGGTGGAAGAATACCGCCGTGTCCTGGAGCAGTGCATCGAGTATCGCAAGCGGGTGCGAGGGAGTCAGATCGCCAAGCCAGTCTGAACGCGGCGCCGGATTTCGCTCCAATCTCGGTTGGACAAATGCCCGATCACCGAAGCGTCGGACTGGCGGGCGGTGATCAGGTACAGGCGAAACCAGGACTCGGAGCGAAGCCCCGCGGCGCGCCAATCGGCCAGAAGGTAGTCGGTCTCTGCGGTGGGATCCGCGGGGCGGAGCTTGGTGACGCGCGCGCCGGCAAGCACGGCGATCACAACGTCGCCCGGATTCACGGTCATTCCGTAGAATCGTCCGGTCCCAGGGCGTCGAGCGACGCGCGGCTATAATCTCGCAGGTCGTCTTCAGACCAAGATTCGGACCAATCGACCGCCTCCGATTCAAGCGAGGCCAGACGCTGAGTCAGGGCGGTCAACTGATCAACCGTGCTCGCAGGGAGCTTGCGCAGGGCCTCGAGCAGGATCTCTTCTTTCTCCGTGATCTGCATGCCTGTGTCGATTATAACGCGCCCCGGCGGCGCGGGGCGGGAGGCGATGGCGCGACGTGGAGCGCTCATGGACGCGGTGGCAAGTGAGGCGGGCGCAGCCGTCGGAACCCGTGCCGACGCACGGCCTTCCTGAGCTGTTCTTCCTCTTGTCAATTCGATGGGGCTGCTTCCGCCAGGCGCTTGATGTGCTCGAAGACCCGCCGATGCACGCGGTGGACGATCTGATCCGACCACAACTGCCAGTAACCCGCCGGCCACATATTGTTGGAGTAACGGCTGACGCCTTCCAGGCGCGTGCCGCCGCCCGGAAGCGGCATGAGGACGAACTCGGCCTGCTGCGGCTGCAGGTAGCCGTCCAGGTGCCGGGGATGAATCTCGCGATAAGGGCTGAGTTCGCGCATGACGAGAGGCTGGGACGTAATGGAGAACTGCAGACGCTTATTCTCCTCCCAAGCATCGATCCGCTCCACGAATGTGCCGGTTGAGAAGAGACATTCGCGAACGGCTCCCACGCCCTGCCCCTGAATCGAAGCCTGCATCGGGTAGGCGACGCCGAGACGAAAGAGCCAGTCCTGCGGCTCCGGCAGCCTCGGGAAGGAGATCAGCCGCCGCCAAACTTCATTCGGGCTTGCCTGGATGTCGATGGCTGTCCGCACCTCCAGGGCTGGCGGTCTCTCGGCGCTCACATACTCAGCTCCCATGAACGCCGGCGCCATCAGGAGCAACACGAGCATCATCGACGGCGCCTGAGCCTTCGCCCAGGGGCGGTTCTGGATTATGTAGCCGATCGAGCCGCCGATACAGGCAAGCGTCAAGCCGATGGGGAAGGCCATTGCCAGACAAATGACGCCTTCAAAAGCCAGGGCTATCAAGGCCGCGCCAAGGAGCACCATCGAAAGGGCGGAGACCAGCATGCATCCGCCAAAGCTGCGAGGCCGGCGGTGGCCGTAAAGCAGCACCGAAGCGAGACCGACCCAGAAAGGCAGCGCCACAAACAGGCCCCAGCCGTAGACGCCGAGCCCCGATGCCCCGACCGCGACCGCTGCCAGAGCAACCGGGACCGTCAGCAACTGCGCCATAGCGGCGCTGCCAATGGCGTGCTCCGGAATGACCTTGTCGAGAAAATCTCGCCATCCCTGCGGTTGCTGCGTCTCAATCGCACGGTCGCCCTGGGAAGGGATGAGGCTCAGGATCAGAAAAAACGCCAGATTCAGCACCGGCAGGAAAAAAGCCCCAACCAGCCACACCGGCAAACCCGCGCCGCGCAGACGGCGCAGCGTGAGAACCACGCCCACCCAGACAAAAGGCAAGGCTACAACCAGCATGGTTGCCAGAAACTTAGCATCCTGCTCCGGAAGCAAAGTGATGTGCATCGCCTTGGTTGGGGGGATCCAGTAGTTAAACAGGCCCCAGGGCCGGTGAAAAACGAAGGACGCAATCACCCGGTCGAGGTTGTGCTTCACCGCAAAGCCGGTGGCGCCGATCAGCACGTATGGCCCGCGATCCACGGCGCCATCCCAGCGCCACAGGTCGGAGAGCCTGACGCGCAGGACGCCCTTTGTGCGGGCGTCCGCCGGCTGCCAAAGGTAGATCAGGCCAATCAGCAACAAAAGAGCGGCAAAAAACGAGACTGCCGTGATCATCAGGCCACTCCGCAGCGTTTCATATCCTCGGCCTGGATTACCTCGGAACAGGCCCCCGCTGGCTGCCAGTATACCGGAGTTCGCTTGCCTGCGTGCGGCGATCAGTACTCGCAGACGGCGCTGTGGACGGTGTAGCCGTTAACATTCTTGAACGGCCCTTGCTGGTTGTGGCAATCGAAGCAGATGGCCGAGCGTAGCGGGATGCGATGGCGCGAAGTGGACCGCTCGTGCACGCGGTGGCAGGTGAGGCAGGTGGGGCCGTCGGAACCGTTGACCACCACGTCGCGGACGTTGCGATAAATGTGGCGGTCGCCCGGGTTTAGTGCGGCATCGTCGGCCTTGGAAAAATCCACAACCAGATCCCGGAAGAGGTTGTCCCCGGCCACAAAATTATCGGCGTAGGGAAGCCCGGTCGCGCGCGACTTTGCGCCCCGCAGGTGGCACTGGGCGCAAATCGACGTCACGGCGAGCGCGTCGCTGCGGCGTTTCTTCGAGAGCCAGATGAGCGAGGTGTCGTTGGTGTGCTCGAGGTTGACGTTGCCGTGGCAGACGTAGCAGTCGAGGCCGAAAGCAGAGAAGGCCCTGGTAGCAGGATCGACGGCCGTCGCGTGGCACCCGGCGCAGCGCGAGGCGAACCGGTCTCGGTCCCAGGCGGGGTGGTCGAGGCCGATCCAGCGCTCGAGCGAGCCATCGGGGCGCAACGCAGCCTGCGTCGAGAGCAGGGCGAATTTGCCGTACGCTTCTTTTTTCAGGAAGCGGACACGATGGCGGCTGCCGAGAAAATATTCCGGCTTGGGTAGCGCGGGTTGCCCCGCCGCCAGTTTGACCAGCTCCGGCGCGTCCTCCGCCTGCCGGACGGTAATGCCGTGGGCGTTCTTCTGCCAGCCCGGCCCGATGTCATTGCGATGGCAGAACAGGCACTCGTCGCCGTGCACGAAGTCTGGAATCGGCTTGCCAACGTGGTTCGATCCCCACGCGGCGGGGTT
>DASQHK010000626.1:0-3481 GCA_035632135.1 Bryobacterales bacterium | reverse complement strand
GCGGCCGGGAGCTGGCGGCCATTGTGCCGCTGATTGTGATGATGGCGTGGATGGGTATCTACTCGCAAACATTTCTGCCGCGCATCACGGCGAGCACGGCGCGGCTGATCGAGCCGATCGAGCTGCGGGTTAAGAATCGTGCCGCGCCGGCGCCGGCGATGCATGCGCCGCCGAGGGCAGTGGAGGTTTCGCTTGCCCGATAGCGCGCAGACGCTGCGGATTCTGCCCGAGATTCTGCTGGCGGCCTTCGGCACTCTGATCATGGTGCTGGAGCCGCTGACACCCAAGAACCGCAAGGGCCTGCTGGGCGCCCTGGCGCTGGTCGGAACCTACTGCGGGGCGGTGGCAGCGCTGCTCGCCTACAGCAATCCCGGCACGGCGTTTTCCGGCATGATCACCGTGGACGGCTTCGCCACGTTTTTCCGGCTGCTGGTGTGCGTGATCGGCTTTCTCGTCGTCCTCGGCTCGATGAGCTACCTGGAGAGAGACGGGCTGCCGCAGGGCGAATTCTACGCGCTGATTCTTTACAGCCTGGTGGGGCAATCGCTGATGGCGGCATCGAGCGAGCTGATCCTGATTTTTCTGGGCCTGGAAATTTCGTCGATCTCCACCTACATCCTCGCCGGCTTCCACAAAGACGACAGCAAGTCGAACGAATCGTCGCTGAAGTATTTTTTTCTGGGGTCGTTTGCGACGGCGTTCTTTCTTTACGGCGTGGCGATGGTCTATGGAGCCAGCGGCTCAACCACGCTGGGGGTGATCCGGGCGGCGATGGGGACGCGGGAGGCGAACCGGGGACTGGTAATGGTCGGGGCGGCGCTGATGTTCGTGGGGCTGGGTTTCAAGGTGTCAGCCGCGCCGTTCCAGGTGTGGACGCCGGACGTTTACCAGGGCGCGCCGAGTCCGGTGACGGCGTTTCTCTCGACGGCGCCCAAGGCGGCGGCGTTCGCCATTTTTCTGCGCATCTTTTTCACCGCGCTGCCACAGATGAGCGCCACGTGGGGATGGGTGCTGTGGATCTCGGCGCTGCTCTCGATGACCGTCGGCAATTTTGCGGCGCTGGTGCAGACCAACCTCAAGCGGCTGCTGGCTTACAGCTCGATTGCGCACGCGGGCTACGTGCTGGTGGCGTTCACGTCGGGCACGGCGATCGGGGCGGCGGCGGCGATGTTTTATCTGGCGGCTTACGCCTTCATGAACGCCGGCGCATTCATCGTGGTGAGCCACTTCGCCAGCCGCGGCGAGCGCTACGTGGAGATCGACGATTACGCCGGGCTGGGCGACCGGCGGCCGTTTCTGGCGGCGCTGCTGACGATTTTCCTTCTGTCACTCATCGGCATCCCGCTGACGGGCGGCTTCTTCGGCAAGTTCTACATCTTTCGCGCGGCGGTGAACGCCAACCTGATCTGGCTGGCGGTGCTGGGGCTGCTCAACAGCGCGGTGGCCGCTTACTACTACCTGCGAGTGATCGTAGTGATGTACATGCGCGAGCCGACAACGGAGGCGCCGCCCATCGAACCGATGCCGTCGGGTGTGGCGGCGGCGCTGGTGCTGGCGGCGGCGGGCGTTTTCTATCTCGGGATTTTTCCCAGTGTGGTGCTCGATTTCGCCACGCGATCGGCCGGGTTTGTGCGGTAGACTGTCCGGCTTGGGCATCGGCCACATCGCCGTAGGGATCGGCCTGAAGAGGGCCGACCGCCGCCTCAACGCCGGCATTCTGGTGTTCGCCGCGCTGCTTGCCGATTTTCTGCTGGGCGTGTTTGTCTTTCTGGGCCTCGAAGACTACTTCGTGCCGCCGAATTTTGCGACCGTCCACTATCTGCAATTCGAGTTTCCCTATTCGCACGGCCTGGCGGCGAGCATCGGCTGGGCCGGCGCGGCGGCGCTGGCAGCCCTGCTGCTCTGGCGGAGGCGCGAAGGCCGCCGGCGGCGCATTGCGCTGATCGTGGGGTGGCGGTGTTCTCCCACTTCCTGCTCGACGCGCTGGTGCACAGGCCGGAGCTGCCGCTATGGGGACCAGATTCGCACAAAGTGGGTTTCGGTCTGTTGAACCACTTCCGAATCGAGTCCGCACTGGAGCTGCTGATGACGGCGACCGCGCTCGGCCTGTATCTGGGAAGCGCCCGCGAGGCCGGCCGGCTCGGCAGATACGGGATGGTGGCGCTGATGGCGCTGCTTGCCGTGGTGACGGTGGGAGGCCAAGCTTTCGCGACCAGCGTGCCCAGCCGCACGGCGTTGGTGGCGGACTGGCTCATCTTCCCGACCGTGGTCGCTGCTCTGGTCTTCTGGCTCGACCGCAAGCGCGTGGCGGCTTGAGCGGGGTTTACGGCCGGCCTGGCTTATCGCGCCACATGCCGCGCAGGCCGTAGAGGTTGATGAGGTGGCGCTCCATGATGGCCTCGCCGGCGCCGACCTCGATGCGCGTGGTGACGTCGGCGCCGTAGCCGCCGTAAGCGGCCGAGCGCAGGTCGGGGATGTAGCCCGGCCAGTCGCCGCCGGAGCTGTAGGTGTAGCCGTAGAAGAGCGGGTAGGGCACGTCGGCTTCCTTCTTCCACCGTGTTTGCAGTTTGTGCATGGGCTCGCCCGGGACGGCGGCGATGGCGATGTCGCCGTTGAGTAAGATCGTAGTAATGCCTACTTCGAGGGTCTGCGTCTTGTCCCAGCGGTCGGAGAACTTGAGGATCTCCTCCTTCGACTGGATGGAGGGATGAGCCGGAGCGGCGGCCTTGATGCCGCGGGCGACCTTGAGCACCTCGGGCGCGAGGATGTCGCCCATGGCCTGCATGGTGGCGAAGTCCTGCGCTTCGTCGCCGGTGCGGCCTTCAAACAGCGGGTTCATGTCGCCGGCGCCGCCTTGCACGAACATGCACTGCACGCCCTTCATGCCCTCTTCTACTTTGGCCTGCATCTCGCCGGGCCAGTCGGCGGAGAACTTGCAGTTGGTGGGGCCGAGACAAACCGCGTGGCAGGCGTAGTGGACGACCACGGCGCGGACGGTGCCGGCATCGTCCTCAACGCGCAGGATGGTGAACTCCGGATCGAGCGGGCCGTAGGGCACGCGCTGGAGATTATCGAACAGGGCGCGGGCGCGGCCGTCATCGCGAAGGATGAGGCGATTGTAACCAAGCTGGAGCGAGCCGCGACCGATGCCGAGCCGCGCCGGGAACATCGAGTTCGACGCTTCCCGGACGGCGTTGAAAATTTTCCCCTCCAGCTCGGCCAGATAGGGTGAGGGCTCGCTCGGAGCCGGGGTCAGGCCGGCCCCGGTGCCGGCGGGCGCCAGGAATGCCGGCGCGGAGTGATCGTGGGAGGCCGAGAGCAGCAGCACCGGGATGTGCAGCTCGTCGGCCACGCGGCGGCGCAGGTTGTGTGACACGATGCTGCCGAGATCGAGCGTGACGATGGCCATCTTGGAGTCGCCGGCCTCGATGACGAGCGCTTTAGCGTGGAGCGGGTCGTGGACGCCGTTGGAGGGGCCGCA
>DASQHK010000625.1:0-7589 GCA_035632135.1 Bryobacterales bacterium | reverse complement strand
GTATTTCTCCGACACAGTTGCGCCGCCCAGGGCCTCGGAGACGTAGCGGCGCAGGGCGGCGAGCGTTTCGGCCGTGACCTCGGCGGGCGGGTAGAGGCGCAGGAACTCCTCGACCAGGGATTTGCGCGAGGGCTTCTTACTGCGGCTTGCCATTTTCGGAGGCGCGGCGGCGCGCGCCGCGGACGTAGCTGGCGACCGCTTTGGAGTGGCTGTCGAAGGTTTTGGAGAAAATGTGGCCACCCTGGCCGTCGGCGACGAAGTAGAGATAGTCGGTCTGGGCCGGCGAGAGGGCGGCGGCGAGCGAGGCGCGGCCGGGGTTGGCAATGGGGCCGGGGGGCAGGCCGGCGCGGGCATAGGTATTGTAAGGACTAACAAGGGCCAGATCTTCCTTGTGGATCTGGCCACCGTAGCGGCCGGCGATCTGGAGCGCGTAGATGACGGTCGGGTCGCACTGCAGCGGCATGCCGAGGCGCAGGCGATTGCGGAACACGGAGGCCGCCAGCGGGCGCTCGGAGGGCACGGCCGTTTCTTTTTCGACCAGCGAGGCCAGGGTGACCACCTCGAGGACGTTGCGGGTGGCGGAGGGGGCCGCGCCCTGGAGCTCGAGGAAGACGTCCCGAAAGCGGCGGAGCATCTGGCCGACGAGCTGCTCGGCGGTGGAGTGGCGCGTGAGGCGGTAGGTGTCGGGGAACAGAAATCCTTCGAGGGTCGGCGCGCCCTGGGCGAAGGCGGCGATGCGCTCGCCGCGCCGGGCCTCGGCCAGGAACGCCTCGCGGCTGATGACGCCGGTGCGGGAAACGGTCTCCGCGATGTCGAACATGTTGTACCCCTCGGGGATGGTGACGGCGAAGTAGAACACGTCGCCGGCGAGGATTTTGTGGTAGACGGCGAGCGGGGAGACGGGGCGATCGAAGCGATATTCGCCGGCCTTGAGCACGGAGCGCGGATGGATGAGGCGCAGCAGCAGGAAAGGCCACTCGGAGCGGACGACGCCGGCGCTCGCCAGATCGGAGGCGATCTCGAGCGTGCTCGCGCCGCGGCGGATATCGACAAAGGCCTCGCCGCTGAAGCCTCGATAGGGCCGCAGGGTGACGTAGCCGGCGCAGAACGCCAAGCCGAAAAAGAGGAACAAAGCGAGGAGCCGCCGCAGCTTCACGGCTGCTTCCCAAGGGCGTTTTGGCGGTCGAGGTAACCGGAGAGCAGCAGCACGGCCGAGAGGCGGTCGACAGCCTTGGCGCGCTTGGCGATGCTCGCGCCGCTCTCTCGCAGCACCCGCGAGGCCTGGCGCGTGGTGAGGCGCTCATCGACCAGCTCGACATCGACGCCGGTGCGGCGCTTCAACTGGAGGGCGAATTTCGCAGCCTGCAGCGAGCCGGCGCTCAAGGCGCCGCTGAGACGCAGAGGGTTGCCGGCGATCACCAGCCGCACCCCGCGCTCGCGGATGAGCTTGGCCAGTGCCTCGAGATCGGTATGTGTATTATTACGGACTAGCGTGGGCAGGCCCTGCGCCGTCCAGCCCAGCTCGTCGCTGATGGCGAGGCCGATGCGGCGCGCGCCCAGATCGAGCGCGAGAACGCGGCCGCCTTGCGGGAGCATGCCTCATTATAACTGCGGCAGCTTCGGCCGGGCGGAGCGCTTTCACACGTTTGACCGCCGGGCGAGGAATGCCTTCGCCGGCAGGCCGCCGAGCGGGCGCCCTGGAGGCGGCTGATAGAATAAGGGCTCATGCCGAACCTGCGGATGTGCCCGCACTGCCGCGCTTTTGTCCCTTCCTCCGAGCGCGTATGCACGGAATGTCACGAGCCGCTGGGGCGGCCCTACGCGCAGCGGGTGGCGGAGGGCGCGGCGCTGGCCGGCCTGGTGCCGCCGACTCATTTCACGACGCTCATCATCCTGCTGATCAACTTCGCGCTCTTCGCCGCCACGGTGCTGCTGAGCATGCAGAAGGAAGGCGCGGGCTTGGGATCGGTGAACGGCGAAGTGCTTTACTACTTCGGCGCCAAGGAGAGCCGGTCGATCCTGCTGGGCGGGCAATGGTGGCGGCTGGTGACGGCGGGATTCCTGCACGGCGGGCTGTTTCACATTCTGATGAATTCGTGGGCGCTATATGACCTGGGAGGGCAAACCGAGGAGGCCTTCGGGACGGCGCGGTTCTTGGCGATCTATTTCGTGTCGAGCGTGGCGGGTTTTCTCGTCAGCTCCTTCTGGTCGCGGGCGCTTTCGATCGGCGCCTCGGCGGCGATTTTCGGGCTCATCGGAGCGATGATCGCCTTCGGGTATCGCAACCGGGCGAGCGCGATGGGGCACATGGTGAAGAGCGTGTATGCCCGCTGGGCCGTATACGGGCTGCTATTCAGCCTGATCCCGGGCATCGACATGGCCGCTCACGTGGGAGGCCTCGCGTCGGGATTCGTGGCGGGCTACGTGGCCGACGCGGGGCGGCGTAACGAAGCGATCGAGTGGCTGTGGAAAGCGGCGGCGGCGGCGGCCTTGGTCCTGACGGCCGTGTCGTTCGCGTTCATGTGGCTGCATTTTCCTACCACTTAGCAGTATCCATGAGGAATATCCGGTCGATCGAGCAGAACGAGATCCGGTTCTACGACTCGCTCTACGCCGGAATCCGGAAGCAGTATCCGGACCTGGTGGTGACGGAGGCGGAGATCGAAGAGCTGGCGCGGCCGGTGCTCGCCGGCGGCTCGAACTTCGCCTACTACGAGCGCTACCGCTATTTGTTCGACCGGCTGGGAGACGTGCGCGGCAAGCGGATTCTGGAGCTGTGCTGCGGCAACGGGTACCTGGCGGTGTATTTCGCGCGGAAGGGCGCGTGGCTGGCCGGCGTGGACATCAGCACGGTGGCGGTCGAGCACGCGCAGGCGCGGGTGGAAGCCAACGGCTGCCGCGACGGCCTCGCGTTCGTGCGCGGTTCGGCGTTCGAGCTGGCGTTCGCCGAGGGCAGCTTCGATTTTGTGGTCAGCAATTCGGCGCACCACTTGCAGGACTGGGAGCGGCTGGGAGAGCAAGTACACCGGGTGCTAAAGCCCGGCGGCCGGGCGATTTTTGTGGAGCCACTGGGGCACAACCGGCTGTTTCAGTTTGTGCGCGCGCACCCGTTCTATCACACGCTGGCGTCGCCGGACGAGCGCGGGCACGGCGTGCGCTTCGAGGATGTGCGGCGCTTCGGGCGGCCGTTCCGCGAGTGCCGGGTGGAGGGGCGACACTTTCTGTTTACCGCAAAGCGCGTGCTTCGGAATCGTACTGTGCTGCGGGCGCTGTGGGCAGCCGATGAGAGGCTGTTTCGGTGGTTGCCGGGGCTGGGGCGCTGGGCGGCGGTGGGGGTTATCGAAGCGGTGAGGTGAGAACGCTGGCGGTCGGGAAGCTCGACGCGGAGGTGGCCGAGCAGATCGTCTCGGGGCTGGCGGAGGCCTGCCGCGAGAACGGCTGCGCGCTGATCGGCGGCGAGACGGCCGAGATGCCGGGTTTTTATGTGCCCGCGGACATTGTGCGTGACGATGGCCTCACAACCGGCGGCGACGGCCGGCTCCAAAATGAACTCGTCACGCGGGTCGCGGAGCGCCGGCCGCCAGAGGAAGTGGATGTTCTGCCGGTGGCCGACGCGGCAGAGGATGTTGACAACGCCAACCGCTTCATTGCGCGACAGGCCCAACTCCAGCGAGTGCCGAATGAGCACCGCCTCGTACTCCAACACCAGCGGCACCGACGCCGCGATCTGGAACCGTTCCTTGCGCAGCAACTCCGGCAACCGGAAAGACGCGCCACGCGGGGACCGAAGCGCAGCCACCAGGACGCTGCTGTCGGGCACGACCCGCACACAACCAAGCTGGTATCACATGTAATACCGAATGTAGAAACCGCTCGGGCGGTTTGCCGGCTCGGGCGTGGGCCGCCTTTGGAGATGCGTGCGGGATCGTGCCGCCGCTTACTTTACGCCCGCGGGCGCGCGAACCAGGTTATAGGAGACCGCAAAATCCGAAGGGATTTCGAACTTCGCAGCGTCCGGTTCCTGCCCGATCTGAATATCGTACATTTCCGTCACATGAAATCTTTCGGCCCCTCCGGCCAGAGGTTGCGATATCTCCATCTTTACGGTGAAATCGTAGTCGACTGAGCGCCAAGTTACGCCGCATACGCCGGAGGTGCTCAGGCGTGCGTTGACACAGGTTACTCTGAGCCCCATGCATTGGAGGCCGTTGACCGCACGGTGGCCAACGATGTCCTTCTCCGCGTGCTTCAACGGGACGAGCGGGAGCCTCAGTTGCTGCCTCACGACCGCACTGCGCTTGCTGTAGGAAATATCCGTCACCTTTCCCGTGCGCGCGTCCGTGAGGACCGCCACGGTCCTTTCCGGTCTCTCCTGGCCGTTTACGACCGGTGTTCTAGCGAGCAGCGTCGAGCCTTCGGAGTTCCTGAAGTACTCTCCGCGGTACTCAGCGGCCTTAGGATCTACAGGGTTTGCGGCAGTGCGCACGCCCCCGATCTCGCGAAATTTGGCGACGATGGGAGTCCGGTTATCCTGCGCCGGTACGGTTTGTGGGGCGTACAGAGCCCCCAACACCAAAAGCATGCCGTATTTGTAAGGCATATGGCGACCTTTCTCAGGGCCTACGCGCAGTTGCAGCAGTCGCACATGAACTCTATGATCCCGCCCGCGCAATAAAATTGGTAGCCCCCTTGATACGGAGGGCACCCGGGAAACGGGCTGGGATCACAGGCCAGCGTGTGCACGCACTCTGTGAACTCGTAGATACACTGGGTCCACGCCCAATCTGGGGGCATTGCGCCACGAGAGGCGTCAGGAGACAGAGTGTGCATCCGAAGAACCAGGAAGGCATCTTACTGAAGGCCCGGCCAAGAAATTTCCCTTTTCTCCTTGGCATCCGACCTCCTTTTCTGTGGCAAATGTATCCGCGCTCGGCCTTTGAAGTCAAGAATTTTTTGCCGCCTATAACTGGTTCACAATCAAGTATATGTCAATATTCCAATAAAACACACCGGATAATCCACGTTTTATTGTTTGTCTTAGCCGCCGTGCCTCTCCCTCCGCCTTCAAGGTCTGCTCGTGGCGCTGGGCGCGCTACAGGGGGAGCGACCAAAAACAGGAGCAAACAAGTGCGGACCCCATTACTCATGACGACCTCCCCAAGGCGAAATTTGGTATCACAAACGGGGGGCCGGATTAAGACGCACCGGGAGGGGACTTGTAAAAAGTGCGTTACAGGCTCGCCAAGGGATAGGCCACGCCCGACCCGGAGGCGAAGCGCTGGGCCGCGGACGGGCTGACCTTTATGCCGGCCTTGGGCGCAGGAGGGCGACTTGTATCTCGCGCTGGCTCCTGGCGGGGGGCGGCTGATGGACGCCGGCCGATTCGGAGCGGAAACCGCACTGCACGGCCGGATCGGCAGCGAGGGAACGCGCATTTCCCATATAATGAGTAAGCCATGCGGGCCGCGCACGCCATCACCTATGCCGACGCCGGCGTCAACATCGGCGAGGGCGACCGCGCCGTGGCGCGCATCAAGAAGCTGGCGCGGCGGACCTTTCATCGCCACGTGCTGACCGACATCGGCACGTTCGGCGCGGCGTATTCGCTGAGCGGATTGAAGTCGAAGCGGCCGGTGCTGGTCAGCTCGGCCGATGGCGTCGGCACCAAGCTCAAGATTGCCTTTGCCACCGGCGTGCACGACACGGTGGGCCGCGACCTGGTGAACCACTGCGTGAACGACATCGCCGTGGAGGGCGCGCGCCCGCTGTTTTTTTTGGACTATCTGGCGGTCGGAAAGCTCGATGCGGAGGTGGCCGAGCAGATCGTCTCAGGGCTGGCGGAGGCGTGCTGCGAAAACGGCTGCGCGCTGATCGGGGGCGAGACGGCGGAGATGCCCGGCTTTTATGCGCCCGGCGAGTATGACTTAGCAGGATTCATCGTGGGCGAGGCGGAGCGGACAAGGATTCTCGACGGGCGGGCGATCCGGGCAGGCGACGCGCTGCTGGGGCTGCCCTCGACCGGCCTGCACACGAACGGCTATTCGCTGGCGCGCAAGCTGCTGTTTGAGGTGGCCGGGTACGGGCCCGGGACGTTTCTGCCGGAGCTGGGCATCAAGGCCGGCGAGGAGCTGCTGAAGGTGCATCGCAGTTACCTGGCGCCGATCCGGCTGCTGCTGGAGCGGGGCCTGCTGCGTGGAGCGGCGCACATCACCGGCGGCGGCATCACCGGCAACACGCCGCGGATGCTGAGGGCGGGGCTCGCCGCGCGCATCCGGCTGGGATCGTGGCCGGTGCTGCCGGTTTTCGATTTTCTGCGGCGCATCGGGAACGTAGCGCAGGACGAGATGATGCGGACGTTCAACATGGGCATCGGCATGATCCTGGCGGCGCCGAAGGCGTCTGCAACGCGGGCCATGCGGGAGCTGGCGTCGATCCGCGAGCCGGCCTACATGATCGGCGAGGTGGTGCGGGGCAAGCGGGGAGTCGTGTGGGCGTGAAGCGGCTCGGCATCCTGCTGTCGGGGCGAGGATCCAATTTTGAGGCCATTGCCGACAACGCCGCGGCGGGGAAGATTCCGGCCGAGATCGCGGTAGTCATCAGCAATAATCAGAACGCGCCGGGCCTGGAGAAGGCCCGGGCGCGCGGCATTCCGGCGGTCGTAATTCCATCCAAGGGCCTGGAGCGGGAGGCTTACGACCGCCTGGTGGTGGCCGAACTTGAGAGGCGGCAGGCCGACTTGGTTTGCCTGGCGGGGTTCATGCGGCTGCTGAGCGCATACTTCGTGCGGCAGTATCCGAACCGCATCCTCAACATTCATCCGGCGCTGCTGCCTTCGTTTCCGGGCCTGGAAGCTCAGCGGCAGGCGCTGGAGCACGGGGTGAAGATCACCGGCTGCACGGTGCACTTTGTGGACGAGTTTCTGGACGCGGGGCCGATCGTCGCGCAGAGGGCGGTGGAGGTGCGCGACGACGACACCGAGGAGACGCTCGCGGCGCGGATCCTGGAACAGGAGCATATTATTTATACTGAGGCGATCAACCTGGTGCTGAGCGGGCGGTACCGCATCGAAGGCAGAAGGGTGCTGCGGACGTGAAAGCTCTCACCATCGACGAGCAGCTCGCCTATCTGAAAAAAGGGATGGCGGAGATCATCCGCGAGGAGGAGCTGCGGGAGCGGCTGGCGGCGGGGAAGAAGCTGCGGGTGAAGGCGGGCTTCGACCCGACGGCGCCGGATCTGCACCTGGGCCACACCGTGCTGCTGCGCAAGCTGAAACATTTTCAGGACCTCGGCCACACGGTGATTTTTCTGATCGGCGACTTCACGGGACTGATCGGCGATCCCTCGGGGCGCAACGCGACGCGGCCGCCGATGACGCGCCAGGAGATCGACGCCAACGCTGAAACTTACAAGACCCAGGTATTCAAAATACTCGACCCGGAGCGGACGGAGGTGCGCTTCAACAGCGAGTGGCTGGGGAAGATGAGCTTCTACGACGTGATTCGCCTGGCCGGGCACTACACGGTGGCGCGGATTCTGGAGCGCGACGATTTCTCGAAGCGCTACCGCGAGGGGACGCCGATCTCGATGCA
>DASQHK010000624.1:0-10539 GCA_035632135.1 Bryobacterales bacterium | reverse complement strand
CCATGGTCTGCTGCCAGGCGCGATTCACGCGATCGGGGAAGGTAGGCAGCAGAGCCTCTATGCGCGCGCGGATGTCAGCCACGATTTGCGGATTATCGATCGCCAGGTTGTAGCTTTCCCCGGGGTCGGCCTCGGTGTCGTAAAGCTCGGGGGTTGGAAGCGGCAGGTTCATGCGGCCACCCGGAGGATCGGGCCCCCACAGGGGAGCGGCGTCATACCTCGATACATGCAGCTTCCATTTTCCCAACCGCGCCGCCTGCAGGTTCCACCCTTCCCAGCCGTCAAAGTAGACCAGCAGGTCGCGGTCGACGGTCTGCTGGGCTCCGGTGAGCAACGGCGTGATGTCGACGCCATCGAGGGGATTGGCCGGCAGCGGCGCATTGCACAGCTTCGCCAGGGTGGGCAGGATGTCCAAAGCGCTGGCAATGCCCGACTGGACCATGCCGGGCGGGATCAGCCCCGGAGCGCGCGCGATGAGCGGCACGCGCGTGCCGCCCTCCCAGGTTTCCCCCTTGCGGCCTCGCAACGGTCCCGGACTGCCCAAGTACCACGGCCCGTGATCGCTCGAAAACAGGACCAGCGTGTTTCCATCGATCCCGCTGTTCTGGATGGCGCGCAGCACCTGGCCGACGCTCCAGTCGATCTCGGCGACCGCATCGCCGTACAATCCAAACCCCGACTTGCCCCGAAAGCGCTGCGAAGCGGCCAGCGGGATGTGCGGAAAGCTGTGTGCCATGTAAAGAAAGAAGGGCGAATCCTTGGAGCGCGTAATGAAGCTGACGGCCTGTTGGGTGTAACGCAGCGTCAGGGTGTTGAGGTTGGCCGGCTGCTCCATCACGTCCGTGTTGTGCAGCAGCGGCAGCGGCAGCATGTCGTTGCTGTAAGGAAGGCCGAAATACGCATCGAAGCCGCGGTTGGTCGGCAGAAACTGCGGCTGCGATCCAAGGTGCCACTTGCCGACGCACATCGTACTGTAGTCGGCCGCCTTCAGCATCTGGGCGATGGTCGTCTCCGAGTCCGGCAGGCCGGTCTGGTCGTTCGGGAACAGCACCTTGGGCACGCCGACTCGGGTCGAATAGCGCCCCGTCAGCAGGGCGGCACGCGAGGGCGAGCACACCGGGCTGGCCGATTGAAACCGGCTGAACAGGACGCCTTCGCCCGCCATGGCATCCAGGTTGGGAGTGGGTATCTTCGATCCATAGCAGCCCAGGTCACCGTAGCCGAGGTCGTCGGCGTTGATGAGAATGACATTGGGCCGGCGGTCGAACCGGGAATGGCCACGAAACGGGGAGGGACTCTGCGCGGGCAGCATGCTTCCCACGAGCGTTGCCGCTCCGATGAACGCGCGCCTATCGATCGTCCTGGACGCCATCCTGCCATCCCCGCAGGGTACTGGCCACATTCTACCTTATCGGATCACACGCGTCCAACTTTTTGTTGAAAAGGGACGGCCGCTCTGACGCCGGCTTGGGTGGAGCGGCCTGGCCGGTCCGCCAGAGGCGCACCAGTCACGGCGGAGGCTCCCGGGGAGACGGGGGCCCCTCAGGGCGTGTACAGGTCGGCCATGCGGAAGGTGCGGTACTCGGGCGTAGCGACCTGCACGTCGTAGACGATGCTGCCGGAGGGATCCACCTCCATAGAATGGCTCATCGCGGGATTGCCCTGGATAAAACCCACGTCGAAATGGTAGTTGCCGTTCGGGAGCTTCTGGGCGGAGCCGAGGGCGTAGGAGTACGCGCCCAGATCGGCGTTGAGGGCCAGCGTCGCGACCCTGTTCGGCTCGTCCAACTGGAGGACCTGGCCGCGGCTGTTGGCGCTTGCATCGATGGCCTGCCTCGTATTGCCGTCATCGAATACAGCCAAAGCCGTGTCGCTGTCAGACACGAAGTTGGCGTCGTGCTGGTGAGAGAACCACGGGTACGGATCGCTGGAGTTGAATTGGAAGTCGCCGTCTTTCCCCAGGCGCCAGATGACATTGCCGCTGCCCTGGCCGTTGCTGTAGTCGATCTTGATCAGCCAGTCCTGATGCCGGCTGGAATAAAGAATGCTTCCATCGGGGGTGAGCTGCAGCGAGTTGCCGTGCAGCCAGTCGTTGGCTTGCGGGGCCTGATAAAACGGGGCGCAACCCGCGCCCACCGGCGTGCACACTTCCCCCAGCACGGCGCTGCGGTGCGGATCGAGATGATCGAAAGCGTCCCACGCCCAGGCCACTTGCAGGTTGGAGTCGAGGACGAGGATCGTGTCTCCGAGCACGTCCACCGCTCCGGGGCCTTGGACGTCGGTCAGCATCCGCTCGGAGTTGGCGAGCACCAGGATTTTGCCGTCGGGCGTCATTCTCGCTTCATGATGGAAAGCGTTGATAGGGTGCATGCCCATGGCCACAAGCTGCTGGCTGACTCGCGCGGCGTTGGTCTCGGCGATGGTCCTGCCCACCAGATCGAATTCGCGCACAATCTCGTGCGAGGGATCCACCGTGGGATTCTCATAGACCCCCAGAAAATAGCCGCCCGCTTGCGGCCGGGTGAGGTTGGTGAGGTCTCCCTGATAGAACCAGACCAGGTTGCCGCTCAGATCGGTGGCGATCGTCCCTTCGAAAAGCGTGCTTTGCAGCAGGATGCCGCTTGCCACCGGCGGCGGCTTGATGACGTTGTAGGCGGCCAGTGAAAGCGGCACGCCCGGAGTGGTCACCGTGAGCATGGGGCCGGCCGCAGACTGCGAACCGGTGAGGACAATGTGCCGCACGGAGTATGGCGTGTTGGGCCGCATCCCGGCGAGATAGAAATTCATGCTCAGGCCCGCGAGACAAGCCTTGTTGGGCGTGCTCTGCGCAACACCGTCGGGAGATTGAAACTGGACCCGCATCTGGCTTCCCACCGGGCAGGCCGGCGCGCTGTAGAGAAAGACCAGGGGATTGGCCGTGGGGCTGATGGCCGGCGCCCCGCCGCTGACGCGAGACGTCATTTGATAGATGGCGAAAGCGGTCGCCGTTTCGCCGGTGTTCTCATTCTTGACGGAGACCTCGATCTCGTAAGCGCCCTCGTGCTCGCTGGCCGTCCAGTCCAGCGTGCTGAGCGGCCCGTAGTCGCGCACCATGCGAAAACCCGTGCCGGCCAGCCGGGCGCGAGGCGGGTATTGCGAAGCTCCGGAGCTGGCAGACCGCTCGCGAAACCGGTACCACAGGGTTCCCGGGCTGGCCTGCGAGACGGCCGCGCTCCAGGTGATCATGGCGCCGACCGGCGCCGGCGCCGGGATCGATGGATCCAGCGCGACCGACATCGCAGCCTCCACACGCGGGCCGGCGAGTAAACCGAGAAATAGGGCGCACACTCCCAGTAATTGACTTCTCATCCAGTCATCCTCCGATCTAGAAGGCGAAGATGCCTATGAACAATCCTCAGGGATCAACGCGTGCGCAAAGTTCGCTTGTGGCGGGTGGGGGGCCTGCTCTTTTTGCGCCCGTGTTCATGCGCTTGGTCTGGTTGCCGGTTAGCAGAACAGTCAACATGGTTCTGAAGCGATCACATAGTAACGATGCTGTGCATCACGATTTGGTTACAGGTGATTTCCCGGGGCCGGCGCAGATCGCGGCAGGCTAGGGGGCCTTCGGAAGCTCGTTTGAGGTTTTTGGCGAAGCGTCGTCTGCGGAGACTTCGTTGCAAACTTCGCGGATCACCTCGCCGCCGTCGTCGGAGTGGAGTTCTTCGTCCAGGCGGCGGAGAGCGATGCGGATGACGTCGCGGTGATGGAGCCGGGCGCCGGCGCCTTTCTGGCTCAGCTCGAGCCACAGGCCGTGCAGCAGGGCGACGTCCTCGGGCCACAGCCGGGGCGGGTGAGGGCCGAGGTTGAAGTAGAGCGATTCACCCTGGCGGTGGTCGTAGATCTCGAGCGACTGCTGCGGACGGGGCGGAGGCAGTTTTTCCCAGGCGTCGCCGAACGCCTTGGCCTGCTCCTGCGGCGTCATCTTGGGAGATAGTCCTAATACAATGAGCGAAGATTTCAGCTTCTCGGACGTCTCGACGATGGCCTCATACGGATTGGCGCCGGGCACCACCATCAGCTCCACGTGCTTGCCGGCCTTTTCGGCCAGCGAGACAACCTTGCTGAACAGCTCGGCGATGTCGGTCGTGAAAACCTGGTCGGTATCCAGCTCGTGCTCGCCCGAGCCGGCCGGGTTCACGGGCTTGACGGTGGCCACCACGATGTCGATTTTGCGGGTGTCGGTTTTGTCGAGGACCTTCTTGAGGTGGTCAAGCTGGTTGGGATTGCGGACGCCGACCAGCACATTGCCGGGGCGGATCTCCGCCGGCGGGCGCTCCAGATCGGCCGCGCCTTCCAGGCGGAACTTCTCCAGCTCCTGCAAATGGCCCACGCCTCTGCGGCGGTTGTACTGCTCCGACAGCTCGAAGACGGCAAAGATGACGATGGTGAAACCGAAGCCCCAGATGGTGGCGGTTTTCTTGGTAAACAGGTTGGTTATGGCCATGGAAAACAACGCCAAAGTAATGAGGCTGAGGCCGATCGGGATCTCCGTTCCTCCGAGGTTGAAGTTCAGCGGGACCTTCCACTCGCGGCCCTGTTTGTGGGTGTAGCGCAGCACCAGCACGGCCAGCGCTTTCATCGCGAAGCTCCAGATCACCCCGAAAGCGTAAGCGTCGCCCAGAAGCTGAAGATTGCCCCGGGTGAGGACGATGCAAAGGATCTGCAGACCCACCACCAGCGAGATGAGGCGGTAGCTGGTGCCGAACTTGGGGTGCGGACGGCGGAACCAGTCGGGCATCACGCCGTCTTCGGCGACGCGGTTGAGCACCCCGTTCGAGCCGACGATGGCGGTGTTGACGGCGCCCGAAAGAATGATCGTACCTACCAGAACGACAAAAGCGTGGAACAGGAGCCGCAGCGGCAGCGGCCCTGCCATATACATGGCGAGGCCGCCGATAAGGTTATCGAGGTAGTGGTTCACGCGGTCGCCGTCGGGGATGATCATCACCGCGAAAAACGAAACCAGCGAGGTGAACAGCAGGCTGTAAATGAAGATGATGAAGCCGGCCTTCTCGAGGTTCTTCAGCTTGGGGGAGGCGATCTCGCGGTTCACCTGGGCCAGCGTCTCTTCGCCGCTCATGGCCAGCAGCGAGTGGCCCAGGCCGATGATGATGGCGATGGCGGTGATGCCGGGGAAGATCGTGCCCTTCAGCCAGCCCAGCGACTCGTCGGTGAAGTGAATGGTCTGCAGCGTGGGAAACGGGACCGGCGCGGCGCCGCGCTTGGCGATGGTGATCAGGCACCAGGCGATGAGAATGATAACCATCACTGTGGTGAGCTGCATCACCTGCAGGGCCTTCTGGCTGGACTCGTGGATGCCCAGAATGTTCTTGCGCCAGAAATACAGCGTGACCAGGATGGTGAAGGCGGCGGCGAAATAGGGAGGATTCACCTGGTAGCCGGGCTCGCGGATGAGCACCATGCTCTCGTTGATCAGCCCGGCCAGATAGAGGCCGGCGCTCACTCCGCTGATGGGGCCGGTGAGCACATAGTCGAACATCAAGGCGGAAACGGAGAACTTGGCCAGCGTGCCCCCCAGGGCTTCGTGCACCACGCGGTAGACGCCGCCGCGGACGAACATGCTGCAGCTCTCGATGTAGACGGAGCGCACCGCGTAGGAAAACAGCATGATGCCGAGGATGAACCAGGGCGCCGATTTGCCCAGGTAGCCTTCGGCGATGCCGCCGGCGTAAAAAGCCGAAGAGCCGAGGTCGCACAGCACAATGGCCGCCGCCCTCCAGAAGGAGATGAACGAGAGCATGACCGTGGTGGCGACCACCACTTTGGTCGTTTTGGACAGGTTCGGAACTGGCACAGGAAAGAACCCCTGCTCACCCCACGCCCGAGGGTGACTTTCAAATCAGCCTGCGAAGTTAGCTGACGGGCTAGGGCTTGAAAGTACCCTTCCCGATAAAACATCGGGATACGCCCCAACGGCTCGGGTCCTCCGCCTCCGGGGGAGTTCGGCTCAAAGCCATTCTAACACCTCCCACCGGTGCGATGCGCCGGTTGAGCGCGCGGCCCTCGACACGGCGGCGCGATCACAGCCAGCGGATCCGGATTTCCTTTTCGAGACGCTGGAATTCGCGATCGCCCGTGACCAGCTCGGCGTTTCGTTGCTTGGCCAGAGCGGCAGCGAAGCAATCGGCGTAAGAGACGGCGTGCTTGGCTTTGAACTGGGCGGCGTGACGCGCCAGGGGCCAGTCGATGCTTTCGACCGAGAAGCCGAGGTTGTAGATCTCTCGTAGGGTCATGTCCGCCTCAGGCTGCGAGTGCTTCCGGGCGACCCTATACCAAACCTCGCCGAGGTTGATGGCGGTGATCCAGCGAGGAGAGTGCGAAAGCTGCGCATCGCGAACGAGTGATCGAACGACGTTCGCCGACGGCTCGTTTTCGATCAGCGCGATGATGGCCCAACTGTCAAACACGCGGGGGTGTCCACCCGGCATCCTCTTTCTCCCGGTCTCGTCTTCGTTCGTTTATCAGTTCCTGGAGCATGCCGGACCCTTTAAGGCTGCCTTGGAGCCGGTCCAGCGCCTGCTCGACGGACCGGAGGGTGATCGGCCGAAGGATGATCTCACCATGTTCTTCCGAGATTCGGATCCGGGTGCCCCTCCGGATGCCATACTTGCGTCGCAGTGGCGCTGGAATAACGATTTGGCCCTTGGATGAAGCCTTGGTTTCCATGTCTTACTCTCCTGGAAAAGTATAACAGACGGGAGAAAGGTAAGACAAAAGCAGGATGTTCTTACCACAGGAACTTCAGGCCGAACTGGAGCTGGCGCCCGACGGTCTGCGAGCCGGTGAGCTTGCCAAAGGACGCGGCGCCGACGGTGAGGGCGGCGCTCGTCGCCACCGGGAGCGTGAAGGTCGGCGTGTTGCTGAGATTGAAAGCCTCGGCGCGGAATTGCAGCATGGTTTTCTCCGTGGTCCGGAATTCCTTGAACAGCGAGAAATCCAGGTTGCGCGAGCCCGGGCCGCGCAGGATGGAGCGGCCGGCGTTGCCGAAGCCCTGAATCAGGTTGCCGCGGAAGTCAGGGACCTTCGGTGCGGCGGCGAAGGCCAGCGGGTTGAAGTACTGGTCAAAGCCTGGATTGGCAACCAGCACCGGCTGCCCGAGGACGCGATTGGGACGATTGGCGGTGTTGAACACCGGCGGATTCTGCGGATAGCGCAGATCGGTCGGGAACCCTTTCCGCAGAGTGAGAATGCCGTTGATCTGCCAGCCGCCGAAAACCTGGCCCGCAAAGCCGTGGCCGGTGAGGTACCGCTTGCCGGGGCCGAAGGGCAGCTCGTAGAGCGCGCTGGTGACGAATTTCTGCGGGATGTCGATGGGCGAAATACCGCGCTCGAGCTTGAGGTTGTAAGCGTCGAGCGCGCGCGTGTCGCCCTGCTGATCGAACAGGCTGTTGCCCGAGCCGCCCGAATCGATGTTTTTCGAGATGGTGTAGTTGGCGAGGAAGGTGAGCCCCTGCGCAAAGCGGCGCTCCACGCGCAGATTGAAGGAGTGATACCAGTTGTTGACCACGGCCGTGTCCCAGCCGATGGATTGCTGCACAAAAGGAAAGGGGCGATCGGCCTGCGTGTCGCGGCCGGCCAGCGCGGCGGAGAAGGGAACCGTATTGACGTTGATGCGCTGCACCCAGTGCTCCCCGCGCGCCCCGGCGTAAGAGGCTTCCACCAGCAGCCCCGCAAGAAACTCGTACTGCAAATTGAGGTTGAACTGCTGGAGCATCGGAAACTTGGAGTTGCCGATGTCAGCGGCGAGGAACGCCGTGCCGAGAGGATTTGTCGCGCTGTATTTGCTGAAGTCGGGGGTGAGCTGCGATTCAACCGTCAGCGGGCTGGTGAAATGAACGGGCGGCGCGACGGTCGTCTCGCGGATCACCAGCGGCGTGGTGATGATGCGGAAATTGGTCAGCGTGTTGGCGATTTCGGTGACCTGGCGGTTCTGCTCGCGCTCGCTAAAGAAAATGCCGTAGCCGCCGCGGACCACGAACTTCGGCGTGGCCTGATACGCGAAGCCGAACCGCGGGGCGAAGTTGAGATGGTGGCCTTTGACGATAGCGCGCGAGAAGCCGTTCTTGCCCGGCTGCTGAATCACGCCGAAGCGGCCCAGGTCGGACTTGGCGAAGGGATCGAAGACGCCGCCGGTATCGAGAGCGTCGACGGGCTGCGTGAACAGGTCGTACCGGACGCCGAGGTTGAGGGTCAGGCGGCGGCTGAGCTTCCAGTCGTCCTGCACATAAGCGCCGCCGTAGAGATCGCGCTGGCGCGACCAGTCGATCTGGTTCTGCCCGGTCACGCTGGTGGGTAGGCCGAGCAGAAAATCGGCGTAGGGAACGCCGGTTTGCTGCGGCACGGCGGGATCGGCGGTGAAGATCGCGCCGAAAAAGTAGTCGCCGGAGGCCGGAAAGCCGGGCAGGTGGTCGAAGCGGAAGCGGCGGACTTCACCGCCCATCTTGAAGGAGTGGTTGCCGCGCGTGATGCTGAGGTGGTCCGCCCACTGAAAAGAATTCTCGAAGATCAGGTTGGAGCTGGCGGCGCCGAAGCCCGAAAATTCGGCGGGGCCGAACGAATCGCCGGTGAAGGTCCAGTCTACCGACGGGAAGCCGATGACGGGGCCGGATTGCAGGCCATGCTGGGCGGCGAAGGTGATGCCGTCGGCGGCCTTCAGGGCGATCTGGCTGCTGTTAGAGCGGTTGAAGCCGAAGCGGAATTCGTTCACCACGGCGGGGCTGAAGATGTGGGTATCACTGAGTGCCAGGTTGCGCGTGTTGAACAGCGTGACCTGCGGGCTGTAGATGTAAGCGCCCTGACTGGGCTGCGATTGCTGGGAAAACGAGAACCGCGCCATCAGGTTGTTGCCTTTGAACAGCTCGTGGTCGACGCGGGCGTCGCCCTGCTTGCGGCCGAGCTGGCTCGGCGAGGTGGAGATGAAGTTGCGCGCGCTCGATTCCTGGCTGCCGACGTTGGGCAGCGGCATCAGCTTCTGGTATTCGAGCACGGTGGGGTCGAGGCGGCTTTGGGGAATCGTGTTGTTGGGAAACGCCTCGGCGGTCACCACGCCGGTGGAGTTGAGCTGGCGTGACGTGGGGTCATAAATGTTGCGCGTCGAGCTGGAGAAATTGCCTTGCCGCCACGAGGCGGGCGCGACATCGGAAAGCGAGGAGCCGGCCGCCTGCCGGATCTCGGTCCCCTGATAATCGAAAAAGAAAAACGTGCGGTCGCGCCCGTTGTAATGCGGCAGCCGGACCGGCCCGCCGATGGTGCCGCCAAACTGGTTTTGCCGGAACTTGGCTTTGGGCTTGCCGGCGAAGTTGGAGACGAAGTTGTTGGCGTCCAGCTTGTCGTTGCGCAGGAACTCGAACAGGCTGCCGTGAAACCCGTTGGTGCCGCTCTTGATGGTGGCGTTGACCGTGTAGCCGGCGGAGCGGCCGTACTCGGCCGAGAAGTTGTTGGTCTTGACCTTGAACTCCTCGACGGCATCGACGGAAGGAACGTAGCTGATGCCGTTGCGGCCGACGTTGCCGGCGAAGTTGCGGATGTTGTCGTCCACACCGTCGAGCAGGATGTCGTTAGCGGAGTGGCGCCCGCCGCCCGCGATGAACGGGATGTTGGTGACGAGGCCTTGAAATGGAGTGGTGCCCCCAGCCAGCAGGCCCAGCGCGAAGGGGTTGCGGCCGTTGAGCGGCAGCTCCACGATGCGCTTGTTCTCGATGACCTGGCCGAGCGAGGAGGTCTGCGACTCGAGCAGCGGCGCGGCGGAGGTGACCTCGACCGATTGCGTTACCGCGCCGGGCTCCAGCACGATGCGGATCGTGGCCGTCTGGTCCACCTGGAGGTTGATGCCGCTCAACACTTTTTTCTGGAAGCCGGCGATCTCGGCGGCAATCTGGTAATCGCCCAGCGGCATGAACGGCGCGTTGAAGTCGCCGCTGTCGTTGGTCGTGACCACGCGCTGCGCGCCGGTGCCGGTATTCGTAAGAGTGACCTTGACGTTGGGAATCACCGCGTCGGTCGTATCGGCCACGGTGCCCCGAATGTTGCCGGTGGCCACCTGGGCGAGCAGGACGGCGGAGTGGAATGCAACTGCGACGACCAATAGACACGCAAGCTTACCCATACGGTACCCCCGTTATTGAATCCGGCAATAGTTTATCCCAGTCGTCAAGAGGCCGCGCACAATTCGCGCACAGGAGCGGCCAGCGCAGCGCGCGGACCGAGCAGGGAGGGAACGGCGGCAGGCGGAGTGGCGGCGCTGGATTCCTGTTGACTTTGGCCCCCCCAACGGGTATACACTCACCCAAGGTCGACCCCGGTTTCATACGGCTTCAAATTTTATAAACGGGGGTCCTGGAATGCAGCGTTATGGGGTCGATCGAGGATTTTGGAAGCGGGTGGTGTTGGTGTGCCTGGCCGGGGTGTGGGCGGTTTCGCTTTACGGGCAATCGGCGACCGAGTCGATTCAAGGGTTGGTGACGGACTCGAGCGGCGCGG
>DASQHK010000623.1:0-5897 GCA_035632135.1 Bryobacterales bacterium | reverse complement strand
CCCCGCTCGACGTACGCTCCGGCCTCACTCAAGTCTTCCCACGTAACTTCGGGAAGTGAAAACCGCTGTTGCGGCTCAACCGACTCAGTCTTCACCTGTGGCATCATTCTCTCCTTTCTTGGTCTAGGAAAGTGTTCCCGGCCTTGTCGCGCATTTCAAAGTCTAAGCCTGTCGGCGCATTATGTCAAGATATAAGTAGCTTGTGATCAAGTGTGTTGGTGAAATTCGATACAAATATTATATAGATAGATGTGAGGGATGCAACAATTGCTGTAAATCCGCCGCTCTGGAAATCACTTGTATTTCAAGTTGAAAAGGAATCAATTAGCTTCTGCGCTTGTGTTGCTGAATTTGCTCAGGAAGCTGTTCGCGCCGCCGCCCCGTTGTCGCCGCTCATCTGCCGCGCGCGGACGATAAACCGCTTTGGCGCGGCTCCGACATAAGAGAACGGATAGCACGTCACCAAGGTAAGACTGGGGCCGCCGGAGGCCTCCAGCACCTGAGTGTCAGCCGGCTTGACGATCCGGATGGAGTCGACCGAATAGCGATACGATCCCGCCAGCGTGGTGACCGTGATGGTGTCGTGCAAGCGGATTTTTCGGAGGTCGCGGAAGAAGGTGTCGCGGTGGGCCGCGATGCCGACGTTGCCCGGCCACCCCGGCATTGCCGTGCCTGGGATGTGGCCGGCCGCCACACGCAGGGTGCGGAAGCGGTCTCCCTCGCGGACCATCACCCGGAGGCCGAGTCGGGGAATGTCGAGCCGGCCGATCACCGCGCCGTCCCTGGCTTGCAGGTCTGCCGCGGGCGGCGGCCCCGGTTGCTTGCCGGCCACGGATCGCTCGAGAGCTTGCGCAAAACGATGCCCTTCGTAAGCCTGGTAAATGTATGCGTCGGAGTAGATAACCGCGCACGCGCCGAGAGCGAGCAGCCCGCATACGAGAAATATCCGCTCGGCCGAGCGCAAAAACTGCCGGCTCACTTGGCCGCTGCCCTTCCCAAAATGAATGTGAACTCGCATGTCCGCATCAACTGTATTGCCTGGCGCGGGCCGCGGCCGGGAAGCAGCCGCGAAGCTGCCCCAGGCCCGGCGCCAGGCGCGAGTCAATCGTTACTTGTTGCTTAAGCCACTCGCCGGGAAAGAGCGCGCAGTCCGGCGGCGACGCCGAGCGAGCAGAGACCCAGCAAACCCAGCAACGGCGTGGAACTGGCCGTGGCGGGAAGCCGCTTGGAAGACGGCGCGGGCGCGCTCTGTGCCGGAGCCGGAGGCGGGGCCGGTTTGGAAGCCTGGGCGACCTCCACCGGTTTCGGCTGCGCGGGCGCAGAATCCGCGGTGGCGGGCGCCGGCTGCGGCGCCATCGGTGCCGGCGGCGCCGGCTTGCTGGCCTCCGCGACCATCACCTTTTTGACGCGCGGATAGACGAACTCTTCACCGTAGTTATCCCCTGGATAAAACCACTCCTTCACCGCTCGCGGCGCTCCCGCGGCTCTTTCCTCAAACGTGATGACGGTCTTGTCGGCGGGTTGGAGCCGGTAATCCGGTATTGCCAATATTGTCTTGTAGATGTGATTCTCATCCTTGTTGAAGACTTGGACAATATCGCGATTGGACTGTGAATCTGCGAGCTTGAAGACGTATTGGCCGGCTGGCAACACCATGCCGGGGATTTCCACGGGCTGGCTGAAACTGACATTGGTCTTTTTGTTCCATTCATCTGCTCTGGCCGGCCCCGGAAGAGCCGCGCAAAGCAGCCCAAGGCAAAAGGCGGTAGTTATCGCGTTATAAGCGCGCATCTGTTTTATCTCCTTTCTTACAATTTCAGTGTGTAACAAGGTCGCCTCAGAATGCAGTTCAATATTGAACATTTCACCCCCGGCAAGAACACGTTTTTTTGTAACCACCGCCTGCACTCGCGCGTCCACAATATTCTGTGTATTCGGCGGCAGCATCGCGCGAGTGGAGCGCCGCAGGCCGGCGTGAAGGCGCCCCGGGGCGAAGGAGCATCCGGTTCCGAAGAGGGCGCCGGATCTACTCGCAGGGCGATCCCGCCGACGCCCTTTATCGGATTCGCGACGGAACGGTAAAACTCACCGTGGTAGGCGCCGCAGGTGAAACAGCCACGGTTGCCATGCTCGGGCCGGGCTGCTTCCTTGGCGAGGATTGTCTCCGAGGCCGCGGGATACGCCGGACCAGCGCGGCGGCGGTGACCGAGTGCCGGCTGCTCCGGATTGAGCGGGATGTCGCGGTGCGGCGTTTGGGGCAGGTCCTTCCCTTTTGCGATGCCCTGCTCACCCACCTGCTGATCCGCACCACCGATTGCGAGGCGAGCCTTTCCGACCAGCTCCTCTATCCCAGCGAGCAGCGCCTGGCTCGCCTGTTGCTGAGACTTTGCCGTCTGGCCGCCCGAGACGGCGACCAAGCCGTGTTCTCACCCAAGCTTACCCACGAAGCCCTCGCTGAGATGACCGGCACGACCCGCTCTCGCGTCAGCTCCTTCATGAGCAAATTCCGAAGGCTGGGCCTGATTGAATACGACCATGCGCTGAAGGTCCACATGCGCCGGCTGGCCGAATTCATCGGTCACGAGGCTGGGGGCCTGGGCTGCCCGCCGCGAGCCGTCAGAACGTGACCCTCGCGCCGAGCTGCATGATGCGGTTGCCGGCCGTGGCTGTGTTCCCTCCGATGCTCAATCCCGCGGCCGTGACTTGGCCGAAGGTCGAGTTGCCGATGCCGGTGTCCGGCGGAGACCACTGCGGCGTGTTCATGAGGCTCAACGCTTCCCCGCGGAGTTCCAGCGAGAACCGCTCTCTGATCTTGAACGTGCGGAAAAGCGACGCGTCCAGGTTCCAGTAGCCCGGGCCGTTGATCGGGTTCCATCCCAAATTGCCGAACTGCAGCGCCCCGGGCTGCGAGAAGCAATCCGTGGTTACCGTTGTGCTGCACTGCGTCGCATCAAACCACGGATTGCCCGGCCCGGTTCCGTGCAGAATCTTGATGGGGCCATCATGGTTCAGCCGGTTGCTGTTTCCGGGAGCCTTCAACACCGAGCTGTTCCCGCCGAAGTTGATGGGCCGCCCGGTGGCTAGCGTCAGAACGCCGTTCAATTGCCAGCCGCCCAGGATCGACGCCGCCGGCCCCGACTGCATCCAGTGCTTGCCCTGGCCGAAAGGCAATTGGTAGACATAACTCTGCACGAAATTCTGGGTTCGGTTGAAATCCAGCACGTGCCAGTTGCGGTGCGGATTGATGTAGAAGTCGAGCCCGCCGTCTTCGGACTGGTAGCCCATCGCCTTGCTGTAGGTGTAGGCCGTTGTCATCGCAAAGCCTCCGCTGAACCGGCGGTCCACCTTGACCTGCAGCGCGTTGTAGCTGGAGCTGAACCCCTGGTAGCGGTAATTCACGCTGGCCTTCTTGCCGAAGAGCTGATACAGCGGCTGTCCGTTGATATCGGCGCCGAGCGTCGAGGAGGCGTTGAGATTGTAATTAGCAGGCTGCGCCACGCCGTGGTTGCCGACGTATGCCACCTCCAGAACCAGTTGCTGGGGCAGTGTCCGCTGCACCGTAAGGTTCCAGGACTCTACGTATGGCTCGCGGAAGTGCGGGTTGATGTAGTCGTAGACCTGGGCGAGGTCCGCGTTCGGGATAATGCCGTTCGACGGGTAGACGGCCAGCGTGGCCGGCGGGAACCCGATTGCGAACGTCGCTGTCTGCCCGTTCGGCAGAACCGTCGGACACACGCTGCAGTTCGGCTCGTAAGCGTTGTTCTGCCGCACCGGGAAGTTGTAGGCGTAGGAGTTGTCCGGGAATGATGTATAGCTAATACCAAAGCCGCCACGGAATACCGTTTTTTCGTTGAGGCGGTAAGCCGCGCCAAACCGCGGGGCGAAGTCGTGGTAATGGACTTGCAGCCCGAGGTTGGAGGGATTGTTGCCGATACCGGCGATGATCAGGCTGTTGGTGTAAGGGTCGTATTGGGAAAAGCCGCCGGAATGAGCCGGTGTGGCGGGCGGATAAAACTCCCACCGCACGCCGATATCCAGCGTCAGCTTGGGAGTCGCGAGCCACTTGTCTCCGACGAAGCTGAAAAACTCCCAAGCGCGATAAGCGGGGAAAATCCCGTTCACGTCCCGCCCCACCGAGCTGGGAACGTCCAGCAGGAAACTCGCCACGTTGTTGCCGAAACTGGTCGGCGCGCCCAGGATCGACGTCTGCGCGGTCCCAAAGGTGTAAAGACCGCGCGGGCTGAAGGTCTGGTCTTGCAGCAGGTCATCGCGGATTCTTCGCAGGTCCACGCCCCACTTGATGGTGTGGTTCCCTGCCGTCTTGGTCCAGGTGTTGACAAAGTTGATGTTCGTTTCTGAGCGAATCCAGGGCAAGCTCGCCGAGTAGCCGATCAAGGGGTTGGAGAACGGGGCATTGTTCGACGAATTTAGTTGGACGCCCACTTGTCCGCTGGTGAAAGCGCTGATGTTCACCCCGGGGACGCCGAGGGTTTGCGCGTCGTTCTTGCCGTAGTCGATCTGGTTGGCCTCGTTGCGATAGCGGTTTACCCCCACGCGTGCTTCGGTGAGCAGCGTCGGAGAAAAGATGTGGTCATAGTTGATCGCGGCGCTATAGGTGTTCTGGCTCCCGACGGCCTCGAAGCCGCCTCCGTGCGGCCCGCCGGCATCGCCGAACGACGATTGGTCCGTAGTGACCGGCCGCTCGAAGCTGAAGCGGCCTGAGAACCGGTCTTTGTCCGTCTGGTTATGGTCGATCTTCACGTCAAACTGACTCGTGTCGCGAACGAAAGGAATCGGCTCGAAGTAGTTATTGGTTGTCAGAACGTGTCCGTTCGCTCCCACGACGTTCGCCGCCGGGACGAGGCTGAGGATCTTCAGCGACAGCGGATCGATCCGGCTGGCAGGAATAGTTTTGTTCGAGAACGGCTGCCGGCCGGTTCCGTCGGCCGCGCCGGTTGCGGGATCGTAAATGACCGACGGCGCCGCGCTCAGGTCGCCTGCTCGCTCATCTGGGGTGGGCAGCGTATAGCGGTCCACCGAATAGCGATGGTCCATCACGCGGAGGAAATCCCCAAAGAAGAACGTCCGGTTCTTGATAATCGGCCCGCCGATGGTGCCTCCGACGTAGTTGAACACAAAGTGGTCCCGCGTCGGGTTCTGCCACACGCGCGCCGAAAGCGCGCTGACGCGGTTGAACTCGTAAGCGCTGCCATGAATATCGTTGGTGCCGGACTTGAGTATGACGTTCGTCACCGCCCCGGTGGCGCGGCCAAGTTCGGCGTCGTAGTTGCTCGTGGTGACATCCACCGTCTGAATGGCCTCGATGGGCGGAATCAGCACCTGCAGCAGCCCCGTGCGCTCGTTGTCGTCCACGCCTTCAAGCTGGAGGTTATTGGCGAGCCGCGACTGGCCGTTGACCTGCACTGACAGGCTCGCCTGGGGATTAAAGAACTCCGAGTGCGGCCGAAACGGCAGGTCCGCGCCCGGCACCAGCGCCAGCAGGCCCTGGAAGTTGCGGTTAAAAGCCAGCGGCATATTCTCCACCTGCACGGTTTCGATCTTTCGCCCCGTATCGGCGGTTTCGGTTTGCAGAGCCGGCGTCTCCGCTGTTACGTTGACGATCTCCGTCACCTCGCCCGGTTGCAGCACCAGGTCCACGCGGCCCGTGGTGTTGACCAGCACGCTGACATTCTTCTGCTCGGCCCGCTTGAAGCCCGCCATCTCGGCCACCACCGCGTAGGTGCCCGGTGGCAGGTTGGAAAACACATAATTGCCGCTCTCATTGGTGGCCGTCGAGCGGCTGACGCTGGTGTTGGTTTCCGTGATCGTCACCTTGGCGTTCGGAACCGCCCCTCCCGATGCATCGGTGATGGTTCCAAGCAAAGTGGCGTTGACCG
>DASQHK010000622.1:0-7582 GCA_035632135.1 Bryobacterales bacterium | reverse complement strand
GGCGTCCCTGAGGTGAGGCACGCGGCTCAAGGCGAAGCCGAAGATGGCGAGCACGATGAGGAGGTCGTAAATCCGCTCCAGCACCCAGGCGGCGAGCTGGGAGGAAAACGGCACGCGTTCCTGCACGGCGATCAGGTAGGGACGGACGAACTCGCCCGGCCTGCCGAGCAAGGTCACCGCGGTGAAGCCGATGATGGTTGCGGAAACCAGTTTTCGCATATCGGGCTTGGGCCGTAGGGGCTTCAGCAGAACGGCCCAGCGCAGTGCCCGTCCGGGGTAGGTGGCAAGCGCCAGAGCCACTGCGGCCACGAGCCAGCGCATCTGGAGCCGGGTGAGGGAGGCCAGGAAGACCGACCAGTGGAAGCCGCTTGTGCGCAGCTCGGAGCGCATCAGATACACCGCGACCAACAGCAGCACGGCCCAGAGCGCGAGCAACTTCCATCCGCGTTTGGTGATGAGACCGCCTTTCCCGGGGTGTCCATCTGCTAGCCCCGGAATGGAAAAAGGAACCTATCATCATAAAACCTCGTTACTTTTACTGGAAGTCTGAAACAGGTCGGACGCCTGGAGGACTGGGCGGGGTCCAGGGCAGACAGGGTTCGAGGTAAACGAGGTAAACTATGGCAACCGCCGTCATTACCGCTGTGTTTCCGGCGCCCTGGGTGCTTTACCCAGGCCAGCCGGGGCGTAGCGTGTGGGCAGCCGGCGGCCGCGGGGAACCGACCTCGTACGCCTTGGATGTGGACTCCACGCTCGTCGCTCGGTGCCTGAGCGGTGACAACGCCGGTTGGGAGGAACTCGTGCGGGTGCACACGCGCCGCGTGTATGGGCTGTGCTACCGTTTCACGGGGAGCAATGCCGAAGCGCAGGACCTGACCCAGGACATCTTTTTGCGGGTGTTCCGCACGCTGAAAAGCTACCGGTCGGCGGAAGGCTCATTTGTTACCTGGCTGACGCGGTTGAGCCGGAACCTGTTGATCGATCATTACCGCCGGACGCGGCAGGACCGGCTGACCGACACGATTGAGAATCAGCTTCCGATGCTCGAAGAGCGGGAACACGGCTCGGAGACGGCGATGCGGCCGGACCGGGTGCTGGCGGGCCGCGAGGCGAGCGAAGTTTTGCAAGGGGCGCTGGCGAGACTCTCGCCGGACTTACGCGAAACTGTGATATTGCGGGACCTGCAGGAATTGGAGTATCGCGAGATCGCCCAGGTGTTGAGGATTCCGGAAGGGACCGTCAAGTCACGGCTGAACCGCGGGCGGGCGGAGCTGGGGCGGTTGTTGCGGAAGCAGAAGGCAGCATTATGACGTGCGCGCAGATCGAGATCGCGCTGTGCGATTACCTGGACGGAACGCTGGCTGCGGCCGAGAAGGCTGAAGTCGAGCGCCATCTGTCTACCTGCACGGCTTGCGCCGAGCTGGCTCGAGATGCGGGCGCCGCCATCGCCTTCATGGAGCGCGCCGCGGAAGTCGAGCCGCCGCCGGAACTGGTGACGCGCATGTTCACCGTTCCAGGCATGCGCGAGGCGCGGACGGCGCGGGGAGGCCTGCGAGGCTGGCTCAACCGCCTGGCGCAACCCGTGCTGCAACCGCGCATGGTGATGGGACTATCGCTGACGATTCTGTTTTTCGGGATGATGGTGCGCTGCGCGGGCATACCCGAGAAGCGGCTCAGCGCGTCGGATCTCAACCCGACGCACGTTTGGGCGGGGATCGAGGACCGCGTCCAGCGCGGCTGGGAACGCTCGGTGAAGTTTTACGAGAATCTGCGGTTCGTGTATCAAATTCAATCCAGGGTGCGGGAGTGGCGCGAGCAGCAGGAGCCGGACAACGCAGCGCCGGCCGAGAATCCCGACGAACGGCGGCTGCCCGCCCGCACTGCACCGGGAAATAAAGACCCGGGCCAACCGGGCGGAGGAGCAAAACCCACTAAGTAAGGGGGATTTTATGAACTGCCTGAATCATCCAGATGTGCAAGCGGCGGCCTTCTGCCGCAGTTGCGGCAAGCCGCTGTGCGAAGCGTGCAAGCGAACGGCTGAAGGCACGGTTTATTGCGAAGAACACGTGCCTGCCCGAGCGGAGAGCGCGCCGGCAGCGGCCCCTGCGTCCCCGGCGGCGCCGGCCGCTGCTGCGGCGACCCCGCCGCCAGTGGCCGACCCCAGCGTTTCCCCCGGCCTGGCGTTTGCGATGGGCTTTATTCCCGGCGTGGGCGCCATTTATAACGGCCAGTACGCCAAGGGACTGGTGCACGCCGTCATCTTCGGCCTGCTGGTCAGCATCCTGAGCTCCGGCTCGGCACACGGGCTCGAGCCGCTGTTCGGTATCCTAATCGCCGCCTGGGAGTTCTACATGGCGATCGAAGCGTCGCACACCGCGCGCAAGCGGCGGGGGGGCTTGCCTGTAGACGAGTTCTCGAGTCTCATCGACCTGCACGCCCGCGGCTCTCAATTTCCAGCCGGAGCCGTGCTGCTGATCCTGGTGGGCATGCTGCTGCTGCTCACCACGACCGACATCATCCGGCTCGAAACGATTCTGCGCTACTGGCCGGTGCTGCTCATCTTGCTTGGGGTGTACCTGCTGTACACGCGGCTGGCCGGCCTGGGCGAGCGGCAGGACGGCGCGTCCGCCGGACATAAGGAGGTGCAACATGATCACCGGTTATGAACTGGTTCGCGCGGTTCGCGGTCCGATTATTCTGATCACCATAGGAACGCTGTTCGCGCTCGATCACTTCACACCGTGGGGCTTTCAACAGACCTGGCCGGTGATCCTGATCGTTATCGGTCTGCTCACCCTACTCGGGCGGGCCACGCGTTCGGGGCCGAGCACGGGAGGCGCCTCATGAAGCGGCGTTCGCTAACCGGCCCGCTGATTCTGATTCTGATCGGCGCGGCGTTCCTAATGCGGAATCTGTGGCAGGAAATGCCGCTGTTCCAGTTGATCTCGCTCTACTGGCCCTTCATCCTGATCGGCTGGGGCGTGCTGCGGCTGGTGGAGGTGCTGCTCGAGGCGGCGCGCCAGAAGCCGTTGCCTTCGGGAGGACTTTCGGGCGGCGAGGTGGCGCTCATCATCCTGCTGTGCATCATCGGCTCGGGCATGTATGCAGCGGACCGCCACGGCGTGCACTGGCCGGGTGGCACCAGCCTGGAAATGTTCGGCGAGGAATTCGATTACCGCACCAGCAGCCAAAAGCCGGTTTCGGGCGCGGTACACGTGGTGTTCGAGAACCTGCGCGGCAACGTGCGGGTGACGGGCTCGGACGAGAGCGAGGTCAAGGTCGACGAGCACAAGATGATTCGCGCGTTCAACAAAACGGAGGCCGACCGGGCGGACCAGCAGACGGCGCTCGAGATCGTGGTTGACGGCGACCGCGTGGTGGTGCGCACCAATGAAGAGAAACTGTCGCAAGCGCGGCGCATCTCCTGCGACCTGGAGGTGAGCGTGCCGCGCCAGGCAACCATTGAGGGCCGCGCCAGCTATGGCGATTACGACATCAACGACCTGGCCGGCGGGGTGGATATCACGAGCGGGAACGCGGGCGTGCGGCTTACCAACATCGGCGGCAGCGCCAAGGTGGATCTCCAACGCAGCGACATTGTTCGCGCGGTGGACGTGAAAGGGGACGTGGAGATCCAGGGACGCGGCACCGACATCGAGCTGGAAAACATCGCGGGACAGGTGACGGTGAGCGGTTCGTATTCGGGAACGCTGCAATTCAAGAACCTGGCCAAGCCTCTGCACCTGGAATCGCGCAACACCGATCTGCGGGTGGAGAGGGTGCCGGGGACCATCACCATGGACCTAGGTGATTTTACGGGCACCAACCTGATCGGGCCGGTGCGGCTGATCACCAAATCGAAGGACATCCACCTGGAAGACTTCACGCAATCGCTGGAACTCGAGACCGAGCGCGGCGATATCGACTTGAAGCCCGGCAGCGTGCCGGTCGCCAAGATCGACGCGCGCAGCCGGTCGGGCAACATCGATCTGGAGCTGCCGGATTCCGCCAAGTTCGAGTTGCGGGCCACCACCAACCGCGGCGAGGCGCGCAACGAATACGGCTCGCCGCTCGAAACCGAGACCGAAGGCCAGGGCGCCAAGCTCAAAGGCAAAGTGGGCAACGGGCCGGTGCTGACCATCACTACCGATCGCGGGGCTGTGACGGTGAAGAAGAGCTAGGGCGCGCCGCCGGGCGGTTCAACGCTGCGGCCCCGCCCGGATGGCCCGTACACGCCTGAGAATGCCGCGCCCGCGGCACACTATATCGATATCGCCTTATGATCTCTCCGTGTGCGGATGCCTCCCACCGCCTGGTTGGGGAGTCGCCGCAGATCTGCCAGATCCGGCGGAACGTGGACAAGCTGGGGCGTTCCCGATCACCAGTGCTGCTGCTGGGGGAAACCGGCACCGGCAAGGAGGTGATTGCCCGGGCCATTCACGACGCCAACCCCACGGGCCATTTCATTCCTATTGATTGCGGCTCGCTGGTAGGCCCGCTGATGGAGAGCGAGCTGTTCGGGCACACGCGGGGAGCGTTTACCGGGGCAGCGGAAGCCAAACGGGGCCTGATCGAGCTGGGCGACGGCGGCACCGTATTTTTCGACGAGATTGGCGACCTGCAGCTCGACATGCAGGTGAAGCTGCTGCGCCTGTTGCAGGAACGCGAGTTCCGGCCGGTGGGGTCGCTGAGCACGCGCAAGGTGGAGATCCGCGTGATGGCGGCGACGCACCGGGACTTGGTGCGTGAAGTGGAGCAGAACAACTTTCGCCAGGACCTGTTCTACCGGCTGAACGTGGTCACCCTACGGCTGGCGCCGCTGCGCGAGCGCAGAGAAGACATTCCTTTGTTGGCGGAGCATTTCCTCGGGTGTCTGGGCGCCAGGCACAAGTTGACGAGCGAATGCATGGAGACGCTGGTCTCCTACGATTGGCCGGGCAACGTGCGCGAGCTGCAAAACTGCATCGAGCGCATGGTGGCCATGAACACCGGACCTCTGCTGCAAACCTGCGACCTGCCTTCGGCGCTGCAAACTCACCTGGAGGCGCGCCGCTCGGCGCCGTTGTCGGTTGCTGTGGCGGCAGCCCAGGGCGCCACTTCGCGCGTACAGAACGCGCAATCAGGTATCATTCCTCTGACGGAGATGGAGAGGCGCGCTATTCGGGCGGCGCTCGAGTATACCAAGGGCGATCGCGTGATGGCGGCCTACCTGCTGGGCATCGGCCGCACCACTCTGTATCGAAAGCTGAAAGAATATCGCCTGGCGCCGTGACTGGGCGCGCTCGGGGCGCTTTCTTTCGCGGCCGCAGGCCTCAGCGCTCGATCAGGCGGCCACGGTCTGTTGAAATTCACGCTCGACGCCACCTATAGCGTAGGAGAGAATCTCTCCGGAGTAGGGGTGTACTCGCGCGAGCTGCTGCGCGCCCTGACAGAAGCGCACCCCGATGAGCGCTTCGAATTTTGTTACCGCCCGCAGCGATATCTCCGCTCGTTCCGGGCCGAGCTACCTGCGAATGCCGGCCGCGCGCTGCTCTACGAGCCTCTGTTCCCCCGCTCACGCGAGTTCTTTCACGGCCTGAACCAGCGAGTTCCCACAATCCGGTTCCGCAGAACCGTCTCAACCTTTCACGATCTGTTTGTGATGACGGGCGATTATTCAACTCCCGAGTTCCGCCGCAGGTTCGCCGAGCAGGCCCGCCGGGCCGCCGCGGAATCAGATGCCATCATCGCGGTGTCGGCGTTCACGGCCGGGCAGGTGGAGCAATTGCTGGGCGTGGAGAAGGCGAGGCTGCACGTAGTGCATCACGGAGCAAACCGCCGCGATCTTCGCGAGGCGGCCGCCGGGGAATCCGTGAAGCGCGAGAGCATGGTGCTGTGCGTGGGGGCGATCCAGCGCCGCAAGAACATCGGCGGGCTGGTGGAAGCTTTTGAGCGCACGCCGCCGGGGTGGAAGCTGGTGCTGGCTGGATCGGCCGGTTACGGAGCAGCCCAGATTCTGGCGCGCATCGAGCGGAGCCCGCGGCGGCGCGATATTCAAACGCCCGGCTACGTCACGAGCGGGGATCTGGCGGGGTGGTATCGCCAAGCGGCCATCTTCGCGTTTCCTTCCTTGGATGAGGGTTTCGGGATGCCGGTGCTCGAGGCGATGGCGGCGGGCGTCCCGGTGCTGGCGGGGAATCGCTCGGCGCTGCCGGAGGTGTGCGGCGGCGCGGCGCTACTCGTGGATGCCGAAGACGTAGAGGCTCTGGCGGGAGCGCTCGAGCAATTAATGCGCGATGCGGAACTGCGCGCGGGGCTGGTCAAGAAGGGATTCGCACGCGCGCGCGAGTTCAGTTGGGAGAAAGCGGGGGAACAAACCTGGAAAGTCTACCAAGGACTGCTGAAATAAGAGGGGAAACCTGTTACTTCAGATCCTCGTCGATCGCGATTTTGAGCGCGCGCAGGAAGCGCTGGTCCTGGCTGGTGAACTTGATTTTCCCGGTGGATTCGAAGGTGCGTTTGCCTTCGGGGCGTACTTCAGATTCGACGGCGCCTTCGCTGTCTTCGCCATCTTCCCGCCTGTTGAAACCGATGGTGGCTTCGAGCACCAGGAACACATCGTAACCGGCCTGCTTGATTTCGCCGATAGCCTCGGCGATGCGATCGGAATCCGACAAGGAATCGTTGATCGCGTTCCCCAGCTCCTGCATTAAAATTTTCAGACGCTCTTCCAAAATGAGCCCCTTTCCCCTTCCTCCGAGGCCGGCAGCTAAGAACCTCCAATTTACTGGATGCAACCGCAACCGGCGGCGTTCCGGGATTATTTACCGGCCCTTAGCTCCAGACCGTCCAGGCCCGTTTCGATTGTAGTGGACCTGGGAACGCTTCTCAAGTTCTTTATCGGCCGAACACTACCGCTACATTACGACAATACGCGCCCGGTGGCGCGGTGGATGGCGGACGTCCCCGTCGTTTAGGGTTCGCCTCCCGAAGCCCTTTGTTACCATAGAGACGTGGCCAAAGCCAACCTTGTCAACCAAGGGTATCAATTCATCCGCCATATCGTTCCAGCAATTGTGCGGCCAGCCCACACGCTTTGGCACGAGGTGATCGGCTGCCTGTTCCTGGCGCTGGCCGCGTGGCCCATTCCGTCCGGCATCCGGGCGATTCGCCAACTCGACGCCGGCAACGGCAGCGTGGTCCGGGTGATCCTGACAGGCGCTTTTATCCTGATCATGGGCGGGTACGGCATCTCTTCTTTCCGCCGCGCGCGCAAGATTTCACGCTCGTGAACGGCGACCGGAGCCAGCCCGGCGAATTCCCCTACACTCGCGGCATTTACCCGGAAATGTACCGGCGCAGGCTCTGGACCATGCGGCAGTACGCCGGCTTCGGCACCGCCGAAGAAAGTAACAGCCGTTACCGCTATCTGCTGGCGCAAGGCACCACGGGACTGTCGGTAGCCTTCGATCTGCCCACCCAAATGGGGATGGATTCGGACCATGCGCTGGCCGCGGGCGAGGTGGGGCGAACCGGCGTGGCAATTTCCTCGCTCGCCGACATGGAGCGGCTGTTTGAGGGCATTCCGCTCGACAAGGTCTCG
>DASQHK010000621.1:0-24433 GCA_035632135.1 Bryobacterales bacterium | reverse complement strand
ACCCGACCTCGAGGGGAAAAACGTTCTGGCGCTCGACGAGTTTCCTCTCTCGCTGGGATCGGCGTATTTGATCCTGCCCCACGACGCGCTGTTTGGCCCCGGTCTTTTCTACGGCCGTTCATTTTCCCTGCCCCCCGGTTTCGTTGGCGACGTGAGCAGCGCGCCCGCGCCCGCCGGCATCTTCCTCAATACTCTGACCCGCCTTTACGGCGTCAGCGGCTTCCGTTACTATCCCACCGCCAAGTTCCTGGTCGTGCGATTCACCGGCTGGGAGAGCGGCCGTTTCCGTTACGAAAAGAACCCTCCGCCGCGCTTGCCCTACGAGATCGTCTCCTCGGCGGTGAAGCCGCAGCCGGGTTCATTCGCCGTTCACCGCGTCGCGGCCCGCCGCGAGGGCAGCGACACCATCGTCTCTGTCGACCTCGACGCCCAGCTCAGTCCCAACACCTGTCTCACGGCTACGCTCAGTTACTTTCACCACGGAGCGTTTGACCTGTGGGGCCGCGTCGAGCCCGAGCGCGGCCTCAACCTACAGCCTGTTTTGTTGAGGGCGCCGTCGCCGGACGATCCTCAATCGGCCCGCTGGGTTTCAACACTCCGCCTGCACGATTTTCCCCGCATGCCGCGCCTCCGCCTCGACTTCTTTGCCGCCGGCCCCGACCGCTCGCCCGAGCCTCTAGGGCGCGCCGAAGCCGCCATCGAGCCATGAGCGAAACGGCATGAGATCCGTCACGCTCTCCCGCACCGACTGGCTTGCGGCCGCCGCCCTTTGGGCCTCCACTCTCCTTCTGTTCGGCTCCGGCGCCCCGCACCTGGGCTTCTATTACGACGACGCCGGCTATCTTACCGATCTTCCTTCCGCCGGCCTGCCTGCTCTCGCCGGGTTCATGCAATCCGCCATTCGCGGCCGGCAGTTGTTCGTTTTCTGGCAATACCTGTTCTTCAATGCAGTCCCTCATGCCGCGTCCCACCTGGCTGTGCTGCACCTGCTGCAATCCGGCCTCGATGGCCTGGTGGCCGCCGGCTTTTTTCTCATGCTCCGCCTGCTGCGCCTGCCCGCTCATGCGGCCATGATCGCCGCGGGCCTGTTCGCCTTCTGGCCCATCCACGGCGAGACGCACTTCTGGCTGACGGCAACTTGCGCCTTGCTGGCGCCGGCGCTCCTGGTGATTCTGTTTGCCTCGACCAGCATCATCCTGGCGCGCCAGGTTAGGGCCGGGGAAGCGCGGCCTCGCCTCCGGCTCCGGGCTATCGACGCGGCGTGCTTCATCGCCGCCCTGTTCACCTACGACCAGGTTTTCTTCGCCCTGGTGGGCGTGCTGGCCGCTCGACTCGTTCTCGCTCTTCGCCGCCGCGCCGAGCGCCCCGTGGTCATCCTCGCCGCTCACCTGCCCCACCTGGCGGCTCTGGCCTACTACCTATTTCTGAGACCCGCGACCGATCCGGCCGGCCTTAGCGTCTGGCGGCCCGATACTCTCCGCTTGCTGCGCCTCAATCTCCCCGCTACTATCTCCGCCACGGTGGGCAGACTCTGGATTCGCCTCCTTTTGCTCCAGCTCGCTCGAGCCGCCTGGACCGACTGGGTGCTCGCGCTGGCCGTCGCCGCCGGCATCACCGCCCTCGCGCTGCGGCTGTGTTCCGCGTCGCAGCCCGCCGGCGTCTCCGCCTCCCCAGGTCCCGTTTTCCGGCTGGGCGTCCTTTTTTGCGTGGCCGCTTATTTTCCCATCTGGCTGTGGTACATCTCGCCACGCCATCATCTTCTGCCTTCCATTGGCTTGTTCGCCGCGGCCGGCGCGGCCCTCACCTGGCTGCTCGACCATCGCTCGCTTGGCGCAAAGCCTGTTCGTGTTGCCGCCATCCTGTTTCTGGGCGCCGTCACCGCGGCCTTCGCCGCCGCCGATCGCGGAGAAAGCCGGCTCTGGGAGCAGTCCTTCACTGCCAAGAAACAACTCTTCGCCGAACTTACTCCGGACCTCGTCCGCGCCGACGTTCTGGTAATGGATTTTCCTGCTACCCTCGGCCCTGCCATGTTCATTACGCCGCACGACGCCGAGTACGCCCCACACCTCCTCGATCCCCACTCGTTTCCCGGCCGCGTGACCGGCCCCGTCGGCGGGGTGCCCGCGCCGGGAGGCCTCTTCATTGACACCAGCACTGCCGGCGGCCCCGACAAGATCCGTTACTACCCCACGACCCATCCCCTCATCGTCCGGTTCACGTCGTGGGAAAATGGCAAAGCGCGCTATGAAAAAATAGCGCCGCGCGCGCCTTACACCGTGACCCTCTCCGATCCCACGCCGCATGCCGGCCCGTTCGCCATCCGCCGCGCCACGGCCCGCCAGGAAGCGGGCGCCCTGGTTCTCTCGCTCGACCTGGCGGCGGATCTCGCGCCCTCTACATATCTCGCCGCCACGCTCAGCTACTTCCACGAAAACGGCTTTCACCGCTGGGGCCGCCTCGATCGCTTCTTCGGCTACGAGATTGTGCCCGTGCTGCTCGGCGAAGCCGGCTTCCACCCGGCTCCCGGCGGCTCCCAGTGGCAACCCACCGTCCACATTCCCGGCTTTCCGCCGACCCCGCGCATCCGGCTTGAATTTTTTCAGGTCAGCCGGGACCATGATCCGGTACGCCTCGGCGAGGCCGAAACGGCGGTCCAGCTATGACTCCCGAGCCTTCCAACCCGGCAGCCGCCAACGCCGCTCCGCGCGATCCCCAAGCCAGCGCCACGCCGCCGCGCTCCCATGCGAATGCCTGGTGCTGGGCGCTGCTCGTCCTTTTTACTTTCTACCTATTGATGATGAATCTCTCATACCAGATCGCCGACCGCCGGCCGCCCACCTTCGACGACGCTTGGTATCTCGAGACCAGCCTCCATTTCTATTACCAGCTCACTCACAACGGCCTCTCCGACTTTTGCTCCGCCTACGCCAGCTCCTTCCGCACCAAGGCCCCGCTTATTTCGGTGCTGCCGATTCCCTTCTATCTCCTGCTCGGCACCCGCTACCACAGCGCTATCCTGGTGAACTTCGCCTTTTTAGTCATTGGGAATATCTATCTATTTTGCCTTGGCCGCCGCCTCTTCTGTTCCGGCGTTGGCCTCGCCGCTGTCATCTTCTACCAGACCATGCCGCTCGTCTACGGGCTCTCCCGCATCTTCATGGCCGATTACGGCCTGGCCGCCCTGGTCATCGTCTGGCTCTACTATCTGGCCGCTTCGGAGCGCCTTTCCCGCGGCCCGGCCAATTTCGCCCTCGGCCTCGTCTTTGGCCTCGGCGTGCTGATGAAGGTTCTGTTCCCCATTTACGTGGCCGGTCCGTTCCTTGCCGTGCTGCTGCTGCGCGCCCGCGAGCGCGGCTCCGCTGCCGCCTCCCCCGCGCCGGAGCCCTCCGCCGGCGGCTGGCTCCATTCCCCCCAGCTCGACCGCTTCTGGAGCGCGTGCGCCCGCCGCCCTTTCCTCGCCATCGCCATTCCCGGCGCTGTGGTCGCCTCCACCTGGTACGCCTACCATCTCGATGACATCTTCACGTACGCCTGGCAGGCCGGCTACGGCTCGATCGGCGAGCAGTACGCTACCGAGTTCAGCCTCTGGGTCCATCAGCTCATCAGCGACAGCATCAGCTCTTATTATGCGGCGGCCCTTCTGGTGGCCGGCCTCGCCGCGCTCGCCCTCGACCGCTTCCGCATCGCCTGGAACGAGCGCGCCTGGATTCTCCTGACTTGGCTCGTGGTGCCGCTCGCCGCCATTGTCGCCGGCCGCAACCGCGAAATTCGCTTCATCATACCCGTGCTGCCGGCCTGCGCCCTTCTGCTCGCCGCCGCCGTCTTGCGTCTGGCCCGCCGTCCGGGCGCCCAGGCCGTTGTCGTCGTTCTGCTGGCGATCTTTCCGCTGCGCCTCTTCACCGCCCTCAGCTCGCATGCTTCCTCGCCCCAGCATCACGGCCCCGACCACCCGGTCACAGTCGCGGGCTTTACCCTCTACGGTCTCAACCTGGACTGGGCCCGTCCGCCCGACTCGGAAGGCGACTGGGACCAGCAGCGCATCCTCGAAGCCCTGCACCAGATGGCGCCCCGCGCCTCCAATCCGCGCTACGTCGTCATCGGCGTCGAGCATCCCTTTCTCAACGCCAACCTCTTCCAGTACCTGAATGCCTATAACCACTACCCGCTGCTGTTCACCTCGCTGGGCTACGCGGAAACATCCATTGACCGCGCCGTCGAGCGGATCTACAGCCTCGACACGCGCTACCTGGTGATGGGCGAAGGTTTTCACAACTACGATCTGGTGGAGTTCCTCAATCGCATCGACAAGCCGATCCAGGAGCGGCTCGATGGCGGGGAGCTGCCCTTCCGCGAGCGCGCCAGAATTCCCCTCCACAACGACAAGAAGGCCGTCATCTACGAGCGCGAGGAGCCCTGGCAGCGCTTTGCGCCCGGCTCGAAGTTCGATCCGCCCTCCCATCCCATGACCGTCGATTTCGCCGGCGGCGTGCGCTTCCTGGGTTACGACTGGAAGGCGAAAAGTCACTACCTATCAGAACTGACCTACTACTGGACCGTGCTTCACCACGTCGAGCAGGACTATCGCCTCAATTTCGAGTTCCGCAAGGAAGACCACGTCGTCCTGGTCCGCGACGGCTTCCTCGCCGATGGCCGCCATCCGTTCTATGAGTGGGAACCGGGCGAGGTCGTCCGGCAATCCACCACTCTCTATCTCCCCTCGGAGGAGCCCCTGGAAGCGGACCTCTCGCTTTCTCCCTGGGGCGTCGGCGGCCCGCTCCAGATCACCGACCCCAAGGAACTCATCCACGCGAGCATCATTCCCCTGAAGCTGGAGCCGCAATGAGCAGCGAGGCCCTTCCCTCCGCGGCCTCCAGCGCGCCAAGCCGCTCTGCCGTTCATGTTCTGTGCTGGGCCGGCTTCGCCGTCTTCACCCTTTATCTGCTCTGGGTCAACAACTCCTACTATCACGCCAACACCCGCACGCCCACTTACGACGAAGCCTGGTACCTCGAAACCAGCCTTCACCTTTACCACCGCCTCACCCGCGGCAGCCTGGCTGAGTTTCTCGAAGCTTACAGGCATGCCTTCGGCGTCAAAGCTCCGCTCATCTCCGTTCTTCCGCTGCCGCTTTATCTGCTGTTCGGGACCAGTTACCCCTCAGCCCTCCTGGTCAACAGTTTCTTTCTAGTCATAATTAATATCTATCTGTTCCTCCTCGCCCGCCGCCTCTTCTCGGCCGAGGTTGGCCTCGCGGCGACGGTCTTTTATCAGACGATGCCGCTCGCCTGCGGCCTCTCCCGCGCCGTTTTGACCGAGTATGGCCTTGCCGCGCTCGTCATTGTGTGGCTCTACTATCTGGCCGCCTCCGAGCGGCTTTCTCGCGGCCCCGCCAATTTCGCTCTCGGCGTCGTGCTTGGTCTGGGCCTTCTGATGAAGATTCTCTTCCCCGCCTTCATCGCCGGCCCGTTCCTGCTTGTGGGGATGCTCCGCCGCCGCAACCCGCCCTCGCCGCCAGCCGAGCGCTTCTGGCTCTGGCGCATCTGCGCCCGCCGGCCCTTCGCCGCCATCGCGATGCCCGGTCTGGCCATCGCCGCCACGTGGTACGCCTTCCATCTCGCAGAGCTGTTGCGCTTTGCCTGGCAAAGTTCTTACGGCGAAATCGGCGAGAACTACGCCGGCGGCGGCCTCGTAGCCTGGGTCCTGCGCTTCCTCAACGAAGGCACGGGCTGCTACTATGCTGCCGCGCTGCTCGTCTTGGGGGCAGCGGCGCTGGCCGCCTCGCGGCATCGGGCGCGGTGGGATTTTCGCGCGTGGTTCCTTCTCGCCTGGCTCCTCCCGCCGTTAGTCGCGATCGCCGCCGGCCGCAATCACCTGATCCGCTTTATCCTGCCCTTGCTTCCCGTCTTTGCCATCGCGCTCGCCGCCGCCATCTTCAGTCTGGGCCGCCGCTGGATTCTCCAGGCCGCCCTCGCCCTGCTCGTCGCCATTGTTCCCCAGCGGCTCTACGCCGCGCTCAGCTACTTTCCTCACGGCGCCGGCCACGAGCACGCTGTCCGCTACGGCCCGTTCATCCTTTTCTCGCGCGACCTGGGCTGGGCGCACCCTCCCGTGTTCGAGGAATCCTGGGGCCAGCAGCGTCTCCTCGCAGCCCTGCACCGCCTTTCGGCCACCGCGGCCCGCTCCCAGTACGCCATCGTCGCCGTGGAGCATGTTTACCTGAACGCGAATCTCCTCAGTTACCTCAACGCCTATGAGGAATATCCATTGCTGTTCACCACCCCCGGCTACGCCGAATCCTCCCTCGACCGCGCCATCGACCGCATCTACAGCTTCGACGCCCGCTTCCTCATTCTCGGCGAAGGCTTCCGCGATCTGCCTCCTTTCCTCAATCGCCTCAACGGCGACCTCCAGGCCGCCGTCGCGCGCGGCGAGCTTCCGTTTCATCTGGAAGCCACCGTGGATCTCACCCACCAGATGAAGGCGCTCCTCTACGAGCGCGACGCTCCCTGGAAAAGCATCCCGCCCGGCGCCGATGCTCCCGCGCCCTCACATTCCCAGCCCGCCGACTTCATCGGCGGCGTGCGCTTTCTCGGCTATGACTGGGCTCGCCGCGACAGCCGCTTGTGGCAGATCTCGTACTACTGGACCACAACCTCCCGCGTCGGCCAGGATTACCGCATCACCGTCGACTTTATTCGCGGCGGCCACACGCTCCTCACCCGCGATCACGAGATCGCCTCCGGCCACCATCCTTTTCGCGAGTGGGCGCCCGGCGAGATCATCGTTGAGACCGCGCCGGTCTACTTTCCGCCCGGCAGCTCCGGCCCGATCGAAGCACGCCTCCAGCTCACGCCCTGGGGACTGGGCCCGGCCCAGCCGCTGGCGTCCGGCCACGGCCCGGCCGTCGTTCTGAGGCTCTCGGAATGAATCGCCGGGACCTGGCGGTTCTTGCCGCCCTCGCCGCCAGCAGCGCTGTGTATTTGTTATATCTTCCTCACGCCCTGCCGGTGCTGGACGACTGGACGTGGCTAGAGGCCCTCCATAAAGCCCGCACCGGCGGCTTCGCCGTGGAGATCGCCTTCTTCCAGCACATCATCGATAATACCTGGCTCGGCCAGTTCCGCATCTTCTGGACCGGGCTCCTCCCTTACTTTGTCTTCGCCCTCGCCGCCGGCTTTTCCGGCTGGCCCTATTTCCTGCTTGCCTGGGCCGCCCACCTGCTCACCGGACTCCTGCTGTTCCGCATCGTCTCCCTGCTCTCGGGCGACGGCGAAATCGCCTTCACCGCCGCGGCCGTCTACGTCGTCTTTCCTGCCGCCAACGGCGCTCTGTTCTGGCCCCTCACCGTCTACTACCTCGAAACGCTGGCCTTCGCCGCTTGGTTCTATTACACCTGGAGCAAGCTCGCCGTTCGCGGCGACTACCGCTACCGCTTCACCGATTTCGCGCTGCTGCTGGCGGCCGTGTTTTCGGGCGAGCAAATCCTGCCTGCCCTGCTGTTGCTGTTGCCCCTGACTTTCTGGCTCGCCGGCGAGCGCCGCCAGCGCCGGCCGTTTGCGCGTTTCTGGCTCATCCACGCCGGCGCCATGGCTGTTCTGCTCGCTTCTTATACGCTGGCAATCAACCGCGAGTCCATTCTCCAAAGCTTCGGCAAGCGCTATGAAACGGTTCACCCATGGAGTCTCCGCGGACCCTCCTACATGCTCTTCAGCTCCCTCGGCCTCAATCAGGATTTCGCCCGCCGCCTCCCCGGCTGGTGGCGCGACCCCGCCCTGCTCGCCCTGGCCGCCCTGGCCGCGCTGGCTTTCTTCGGGACCCTCCGCCGCCGCCCCGCCTCGCGCTCCGGCGCCCGCTTCCCCGAGTTGCTTCTCTGGTCCATCGCCGGCGTAATTCTCACCTACCTTCCCACGGCCCGGCTGAACACCTTCGAGTGGCGCTATTTCTACGCGCTATCTTTCTTCCTGGTTCCCGCCGGCGTGGCCGTGCTGGCGGCGCTTCCTCGCCCGGCCCGGCTCTTCGCGAGCTTCGTCACCCTCGCCTGGTGTCTCACCCAGACCTACTTCGCCCTGACGCAGTGCTGGATCCCGCAGAGCCGCGAGGCCCGCGCCATCCTCGATGCCGTCGCCGCCGCCGGCCCGTTCCAGTCTCACGAAGCCTTCGTGTTCTCCGGCGATCATCTCGTCAACGGCTTCGCTCCCAGCTTCATCAACGGCTCCAGTTGGTCCATGCAGGCCGCGCTCGAGCGCGCGACCGGCGCCGACCACGTTCGCGGCGCCCGCGACCTGGTCATCAACGAGCACGGCGAGCTGGCCCTGCACTGCCGCGACGAATTTCTCTGGTTCCACCGCCAGGACCTCGCACGCCTCCGCGTCTTCGTCCGCCGCCCCGACAATCGGTTCGTTGCAAAATCCATCCTCGCGCTGCCTGCGCCGGATGGCCGGTTCGAAGTCGTGCCGCTTCGCTCCTACTCCGGCCTCCCGCTTCCCTCGAGCCCGCTTACTCTCGATGAGCTGAAGCGCCTGGCGCAGTTCCCCGACGTCTACTTTGCCCGCCGCATCAGCAGCCATTACAAGCCGACGGACCTATGAAGCCGGCCGCCATCTCCACCCCCAGGCTGCTGCTCATATACGCCTGCATCAGCGCTGTGTACTTGTTATATCTGCCACACGCCTTGCCCGTGCTCGATGACTGGACGATCCTCCAGGTCTTCCATCAGGCCCGCGCCGGAGGCCGGCCGCTCCTGTTCCTGGCCGATCTGGTGGATAACCGCTGGTGGGGACAATTCCGCATTTTCTGGGCCGGCTTCGTTCCGGTTTATCTTCTCTCGTTCGCCGCCGGCTTCGCCGCCTGGCCGTACTGCCTGCTGGCCTGGGCGGCGCACCTGCTCACAGCGGTTCTGCTTTGCCGCATCGTGTCGCTGCTCGCGGGCGAGGCCTGGTCCGGCTTCGCTGCCGGTTCCGTATACGCCGTGTTTGCCGCCGCCAACAACACGCTGTTCTGGCCCCTGGGCAACTACTATTTCCAGGCCCTGGCGCTGCTGGCGTGGTTTTACTTCAGCTGGAAGAAGCTGTCGGCCACTCCGGATCACCGCTATGGCTGGAAGGATTTCGCGCTGCTCATCCCGGCGGCGTTTTCCGGCGAGCAGGCGCTCCCCGCTCTGGTATTACTGCTACCCGTTACGGCGTGGCTCTTTGCCGAGCCGGAAAAGCGCCGCTCCGTTCTGCGCTTTTGCGGGATTCATGCGGCCGCGCTGGCCGGCCTGCTGGGCTTCTACGTGCTGTGCCTCAACCGCATGCCGCTCCTGCGGAATTTCCAAGCCCGCTACAGCGGCGGCGGCCGCTGGTCGCCGTGGCCATTTGCCCTGCGCCTGCTGGCATCGCTTGGCTTGAACCCCCGCTTGGCCGAGTGGCGCCCCGCGTGGCGGCTGGAGCCGGCCCTCGTCGCGCTGCTTCTCTTGGCCGCCGCAGCGTTTTTCTGGGGTCTCCGCTGGTGCGGCCCGGTTCAACCTTTGCGCCGGGCGAAACTTTTCGCATGGTCGGTCGCGGCCAGCGCGCTCACGTATGTTTCGGTTGCCTTCCTCCCCGGAATCGAGTGGCGTTATTTGTACGTTCCAGCGGCGTTTCTGGTCGCCGCCGGCATCGCGGTGCTCGGCTGCTTCCCGCGGCAGGTCCGGTCCTTGCTGGTTTTTCTGGCTGTGGCTTACAGTCTTGCGCTGAGCTATTTCGAAATAAGGCAATGCTGGATTCGGCAGAGCCGCGAAGCCCAAGCCGTTCTGGATGCGGTGGCCGGTGCCCGGCCCATCGGGCCGCGTGACATTCTCATCTTCGCTCACGCCCCCCACTCCATGGGCCCCGCCCCCAGCTTCCTCCTGGGCGCGAGCTGGGCGCTGAACGACATGCTCCACCACTACACCGGCGCGGCCGAGGTCCAAGGCGCGCGCGAGCTGCTGGTTAACGAACGCGGCGATCTCGCCCTCTACCGCCGCGACTCCCTCGCCCCGTTCCCCCGAGCGGACGTGCCGCGCCTCCGCGTCTTCGCCCGCGACGCCGCCGGCCGCTTCCTTCCCAAGTCGTTTCTGGCGCTGCCGGCCGGCGGCGGCCGCTTTCAGTTGGTCCCGCTCGGCCCCTCCAGCATCACCGTCCCGGCGGGCCCCGTCGCCCTCGACCAGCTCCGCGCGCTGCCTATTGTTAATGACATCTACTTCGCGCACCCTTTCACCGGCCCGCTGCCCCGTTAGCATCCAGCTCGTAAACCCAGATCGACTTCCCCACCCGCGCAGCCGGCTGGCGGTCGCGCAGCCAACCCAGCTCGCGCTTCTCGATCAGGTTACTCACGCTCACCGCCGCCCAACCGTGCTCCGGCTTCTGGTCTCCCAGCGCCGCCGCGTTCACCCCCATCTTCGCCGGGCTCGACCGCCCAAAATAGCTCAAGTAGATCGTATCAATGCCATGCTCGCGCGTGTACTGCCCGAGCCGCGCCAGGTCCTGCCCCCAATCGAGATTGCTGTCCGCTAAGAACAGCTCCTCCCGCCCGCGCGCGATCTCATTGAAGTAAGCGAGATAGTCCGGATGCGCCACGATCGATTCCCCCGCGTGCCATGCCGACAACAGAAGCGCCGCCACCGTTACCGTCCGCCGCCCGCTCGCAAACGCGCCCGACGCCGCAATGATCAGAAACGGATACATCGGCAGGACGTGCCGCAGCCCGATATTAATCCCCGCCACCATGCTCACGGTCAGGATAGCGGCCGCCGCGAGCAGCGGGTACATCGCCGCCCGCGCCACACGGCCCGCCGCCCACAACCCGATCCCCATCGCGGCCAGGATCAGCAGCGGCAGCGTGGTCTTCACCGCCACCGCCACGGGAAAGTAATACCACCAGCCGCGCAGCGAGAAGTGCCCCAGCAGGTAGCTGGCGTGGCCTTCCTGGTTGTGGCTGCCGAGTTCGATCACTCCCTGCAGCAGCCGGTGCGCCGGCAGCGGCACTCGCCCCAGCAACCGCACCAGCAGGTCCGGCGCGCTCCCGCGCGGAATGGTTCCAAACGGGCTGATGAAGTGGTGCCCCGGCGGCGTCAAGACACCTACTTCAAAGAGGTAGCCAGCCCAAACGATGAGGAATGCCGCCGCGCAAAACGCCGCCGCGCGCCGCACGGCCGTCCACACTGCGGCCGTATCGATCTGGCGCCGCCGCCTCGCTCGCGCTGCCGCAAAGTACAGCACGGCGATGGGAGGCAGAAACGCCAGCGCCGAAAACTTGGACAGCACGGCCAGCGCAAACGCCGCGGCCGCAGCCAGGCAATACCGCCATCCCGGTTCTTCCGCCCACCGCCAGAAGAAGTACGCCGCCATCACGACCGTCGCCGTCACGGCGAGATCAATCGTGGCCAGCGACGCGTGCGCGATCAGGTTCGGGGAGCAAACCGCCAGCAAGCAAGCCCCTACGGCCGCCCACGCGCCGTAGAGCCGCGCGCTCCACGAGCAGACGAAATAGAGCAGCAGCAGCGCGTAAATGAGGTTCCCGGCTCGCGCCAGCGCCAGCGACTTCCAGTAGAACGCCAGGCTCCCCGTGGCCCACGCCCCGTGCCCCCACAGCTCGCTGTAATGGCCGAGCCGCAGCCCGGCAAAATAATACGGCAGCGCGGCCAGCACCAGCCGGCTCAGCGGCGGGTGCTGCGCCTCGAGCGTGTAAGTGCGGGTCTGCAGGATCTCCAGGCCCGCCGCGATGTGGCCGCTCTCGTCGAACGTGTCATTGAATACATGATAGGTAGCGACGATACGCGCCACAAACACCACCGCCAGCGCCGCCAGCGCCACCCGCCGCAGCGTCTCGCCTCCCGCGCCCGCCCGCCGGTCATCTCTCATGTGTGTGGTGGGAAAACGGCCTCGTGAAGTAGATCTCGCTCTCTTCGAGCGCCAGTTGCGGCCGCGTATAATCCCCGTCCGCCACGGGCGGCCCAGCATATCCTTTTAGCGCATATAGCCGATACTCACCGGGCCGAACCGGCTCCGCCAGCAGCCGCCGTGGCGTGAGTCTCCCGTCGGCCTCCACCACCAGGACATGCGTCCGCGCCGCATCGTGCGCCTCGAGATCGCGCATCCCATCGTAGTGAAACGCCCGCAGCCGCCCGCCGTCGTCCACGATTTCGCACGCCGTCTGCAAACCGTGCACCCCGGTGGCATGCTCGGCAAACGGCGTCGACCCCCAATCGGCCATAAACGCAAAGTGCGGCGCCGTGCCAATCCACAGCGGAATGTTGGAAACCACGATCAGGTCGCCGGGCGCCAGGTCCGGCGTTCCCCGCAGCGCCCGCGCGATCGCCCGCAGGTTGTCCGACTGCGGAATCCAGCACTGCCGGATATCGGCTACCGTTGCCACCGCCATCCACGCCACCAGCCCTGCCGCGAGCGCCGCCCGCGCGCGCGGAATGGCCAGCGCCGCCGCCGTCAGCGCCAGGGCGAGAAACGGGCTCGGCACGTAGTCGTAGCGGAACTCGTGCGCCTTCAGGAACCAGATCGGCCCATACGCGGCTATCCACAGCCCGCCCGCCAGCGCCAGCGTCCGCCCCGTGGACGGCCGGCGCCCCCTTTGCGGCCCGTTCACCCTGGCCGCCCGCCACCCCAGCAGTACAATCAGGGCGGCCAGCGCCCCTGCCATCACGGCCGCGCCGCCCAGCCGCAGATGATAGAATGACCGCGCCGTCACGCCCGTGAGGCGCCCGTAGGTATCAACAATCGCCACGAGGCTGGCCCGCAGGCTCGCCGCCGAAAACGAATACCGCAACCCAATCCCTTGCTGCAGGATGGGCGCTCTATTAATCAGGAATGCATAGAGACTCGCGGCCACGCCCACCGTCCCCCACGCCAGCAGCGTCGCCTGCGCCGCCGCTTTCCGGCTCGCTTGCACAAACCACGCCGCCAGCGGCGCCCCCGCCACCAGCAGCCCGAAAACCGGATCACCCGAAAACAGCGCCAGCAGAAGAAACAGCGCCTGCTTCCCCGCCGACTTTCCCGTCAGCCGCCCTTCCCGCAGGCACGCTGCCGCCTCCCCCAGGTACAGCAAAAACCAGAAAGTCGACCAGATGTAATACGAGCAGTTGTGGCTCCAGAACAGCGGCCCGTGCGTGCTCGGGGCGAGCACGAACACCGCGCCGGTAACAAAAGCCAGCTTCCTGGCAATACCCAGCCCTTCGAGCGCCCGCCGCAGCGCCTCGGCGCAGCCGGCGTGCAGCAGCAGGAACAGCGCAAACACCAGGCGCGGCGAATAGCCCGCGACCAGAAACAGCAGGTAGCCGATCCCGAAGCTGATCCACTGAAACCGAAACTGGTTGTGGAACTGGTTTTGCAGGATGGCCAGCGCCATGCGCGCCTCGGCGCCGGCCCCCGCCTGCCGCACGGCCTCATAGCGCCCCAGCACGAGCCAGTCGTCCAGCACAAACTCGGCGTGCGGAAGGTAGAGCAGGTAAATCGAGGCCAGCAGCAGGTAGGCGATGACCGGAGGCCACCACCGGCTCCGCCCCTTTTTTCGGTGCTGGTTTTCCGCCGGCAAACCCTATCATAATAACGAAATGACCTGCTCGATCTGCGAGAGCCGCAAGGCTAAGCGCCACTGCCCTGCCCTGCGGTCTGAAATCTGCCCGCAGTGTTGCGGCAAAGAGCGCGAAGAAACCATCGACTGTCCGCTCGATTGCCCCTACCTCGCCGAAGCCCGCGAGCACGAGCGCCTCGCCGGCCTCGACCCCGGCGAGTTTCCCTACAAGGAAATCCACATTACCGATACCTACCTGCGCCAGCACGAGGACATCCTTACCGCCGCCGGCCGTTTCGTCGTCGGCGCCGCCTTTAACACCGCCGGCGCCACCGACCGCGACGTGCGTGACGCCCTCGACGCCCTGGCCCGCACGTACAAGAGCCTCGCAAGCGGCGTCTATTACGAGACGCAGCCGCAATCCCCCATCGCCGCCGCCATCGCCCGGCAGATTCAGGAACTGCTCCAGAAGTTCCGCGAAGAAGAGCAGAAGGAGACCGGCCTCACCCGCACGCGCGACGCCGACGTGCTCGGCATCCTCGTATTCCTGCTCCGCATGGCCATCGACCGCGACAACGGCCGCAAGCGCGGGCGCAGCTTCCTCGATTTCCTCCGCCGCCACTTCGGCTCGCCCGCCGGACCCGCCGGCGCGCTCGCCGCGGCTCCCTCCTCTTCACTGATCGTGCCGGGGTAATCCTGCCAGGTTAGCGGTTGTGTGCCGGGCGGCGAGCGGTCGGGCCTTGCCATAGGCGCACCACCTGCGGTAAACGTGTAGCTTCTCTACTCAAGCGACCGGAGGCTGGCATGTTCCGTAGAAATTGGATCGTCGCGGTTCTGAGCGCTCTGTTGGCGGCCGGTGCGGCTCGCGGCCAGCTTTCCGAACCCGCCGCCTGGGCCGCGAATGTGGCCAATGAGTATCGCGTCCTCCCGAACATCACGTATCTGACCGCCAACAACTGTGACGCCAAGCTCGATCTCTACCTGCGGCGAGGCGCGGACGAACCGCTCCCAACGCTGATCTACATCCACGGCGGCGGCTGGACCGGCGGCACCAAGGAAGACGCGGCCCTGCGCCTCGAGCCCTACCTGGAGATGGGATGGAACGCGGTGAACGTCGAATATCGTCTCGCCCGCGTGTCACTGGCGCCGGCGGCGGTCGAAGACTGCCTTTGCGCCCTGCGCTGGGTAATCCGCCACGCCAAAGAGTATCACCTCGACACGGATAAGCTGGTGGTCACCGGCCATTCCGCGGGCGGCCACCTGGCGCTGACGACGGGGATGATCCCCGCCTCCGCCGGCTTGGACCGGGAGTGCCCCGGCACGGAGGATCTGCGGGTGGCCGCCATCATCAACTGGTACGGCATCACCGATGTGGAGGACCTTCTGGAAGGCCCCAACATGAAAACGTACGCCGTAACCTGGCTGGGCAGCATGGAAAACCGGCGAGAAGTCGCCCGGCGAGTTTCTCCGATCCGCTACGTGCGCGCGGGGCTGCCGCCCATCCTCAGCATCCATGGAGATGCAGATCCGACGGTCCCTTACCAGCACGCCGTGCGGCTGCACGAAGCGCTGCAGGAGGCCGGCGTCCCCAACCAACTGATCACCATCCCGGGCGGGAAGCATGGCGGTTTCAACCAGGCGGAAACCCTGCGGGCTTATACGGCGATCCGGGAGTTCCTGGCGGCCCACAAGCTGCTTGGGAAGGAATCCGGCGCGGCCATTAGCGGCGGCAGGTGATATCGCGCGCTCTGGCCCAGCGTCAGCGCTGGTTCTGGGAAAGCCAGGCAACCACTTGCTGCGCGTGCTGGTCGGGCGGGAAAACCGGGTAGAAGATTTTTTCAATCCGCTGCGCGCTGAGAACCAGCGTCAGCCGCTTGAGCAGCGTCATCGACTCGAACTGAAAAGTGGGCAGCCGCAGCGCCGTGGTCAAAGCCAGCTTCGCGTCGCTGAGAACCTCAAACGGCAGGTGCAGGCGCTTCACCATCTCCTGCTGATACTCGGTCGTCTGAGTACTCAGGCCGAATATCTGAGCCCCCAGCGCGTGCAGCTCTTTGGCGTGATCTCGAAACCCGCAGGATTCCGGAGTGCAGCCTCGCGCTCCCGGTATTTCGTTCCAGCCGGGCCAGATCTCCTGGTCCGGCCTGCCAGAGCGCGGATAGCAGTAGACAACCGTCCTCCGCCTGGCTTCCTCCGCCAGGTTCACCAAGCGACTGGACGTCGAGGGCAGGGCGATCGAAGGCACTTGCATGCCGGGCAGATGGTCACAGGCTCCGTCGTCAACCGGAACCGGAAGATCGGCCGGCAGCCGGTAGAGATCGTCTTTTCTTTGGGCGGACAAGGTGCCGACGGCTCCTGCTGCGCCTGCCAATAGTAAGCGGCGCGTCATCTGCGCCAGTATACAGCAACCTCCTCGGAAAGGCGCGCGCAGCGCTGTCGTAATTGTCGCAAAGACCGGTTCGTAACACTTGTAACGAGATCATGGCCGTGTCCAAGGAGGTTGCTATTGCACAACGGGCTCCCGGTCCGAGACGATCACAATCTGCATGTCCTTGGCGAGCTTGATGATCCTCTGCACCGGATCGCGAGACAGCCGCGGGAGCCAGGCGGGCCCGCGCGGGCGTGTAACAAAGATCTGCGTGATCTGATTTCGGCGCGCGAAGTCAACCAGTGTTTGAGCGACATCCTCGCCCTCCAGTATGCGGGTCTCGATGTGCAGATTGCGAGCGAAGTTCAGGTGCCGCTCGATGGATTCTCCATCAGCCGCCGGGAGGCCGCTCAGGTCGCCGGAGGGCTGCACCGCGATCGCGAAGCACTCGGCATTCAGAAAGTCGCTCACGCGCTTGGCACGCCTTATCACCATCGCCGTCTTCGGCTCGGCCGTTATCAGGACCAGGATCTTGTGGTTTCTGCGGGCGTGCCCGCTAATTCGTTCCGGGGTCCGCGATCCCGAGTCATCATTCCCGTAGCGTTGCTGTACTTCGTGAGCCGTTTCACGAAGCGCCAGCTCACGCAAAGCCACCAGGCTCGACTCGCGAAAGAAATTCTGAAGAGCCTGTTCGGCCTTTTCGCGGCTGTACACCACCCCGCGCTCCAGGCGATGCAGTAAGGCGCGGGGCGTGAGATCCACCATCACGACTTCATCCGCCTGGCGCACCACCCAGTCCGGGATCGTCTCCCGGACCCGGATGCCGGTGACCTGCCACACCTGGTCATTCAGGCTTTCCAGATGCTGGATATTCAGCGTCGTGATAACGTCGATGCCTGCGCCGCGCAATACTTCCACGTCTTCCCACCGCTTGGCGCGATCTGACCCTGGAACATTGGTGTGGGGGAATTCATCGACAGCGCAGACTTGGGGGCGCCTCGCCAGAATGGCGTCGGTGTCCATCTCCTCGAACATGGATCCCCGATAGGCGATCTTCCTTCTGGGTATGATCTCGAGGCCTTCCGCTTTCGCGATCGTGACCTTGCGGCCGTGCGGTTCAAAGTAACCGATCACGATGTCTGCGCCCTGAGACTTCAGCGCCTGCACCTCTTCGAGCATCTGATAGGTCTTGCCGACACCGGCCGCATAGCCCATGAAGATCTTTAGTTTTCCGCGGCGCCGGTCATCCATCTCTTAATTAGGGGGGAAGACCCGCACATCCATACCCCGTGATCGCCGGATCAGTCTGTCGACCGGGGTACCCCACACTCCCGACCAGATGCCGGAGCGCTGGCTGTGCCCGATGAAAATTTGCGTTACGCCGCGGGACCTGGCGAAGGCGAGCAGCGCGTCCACAGGGTCCTCGCCGTCCAGAATCTCGACCCGGCATCCGGCGGCCTGGGCAATTGCCAGCTTTTCGTCGAGCGCGGCCTGGTCCTGCGGCGAGATGTGGGGCTGGCTGACGTGCGCCACAAGCAGTTCGCCGTGGAACCTCTCCGCAATGGTGCGGCCCGTTTCGATCATTTCGCGGGCGTTGGCGCGCGGTGTAACGCAGACGAGAATGCGTTCCTGCGCGCCGAAATGCTGCCTGATCCCGTGGCACTCCAGATACTCGTTGAGCTGGTGATCGACCACGTCCGCCGCCAGCACGAGCGTCAATTCGCGCAGCTTCGACAGGCGCTGTTTGCGTCTCTCAGCCTCGACCTGCTGTTCGGGCGAGTGCTCCAGCGACTCTTCCGGCGGCGCGTCCACGATCTCGATTTCATCTGCGCTCTTGATAAAAGCGAGCGGCACCGTCTGGGTTACACGCTTACCCGTAATGGCCTCCACCTGCTCGCGCACCTCCGAGACGTATTGGATGTTGATGGACGCAATCACCTTGATTCCGGCTCTCAGCAGGTCTTGCACATCCTGCCACCGCGTTGGATTGCGTGCGCCCGGCGGGTTGTCGTAAGCCAAACCATCGATGATGCAGACGGTGGGGTGTCGCTCGATCAGCGCGTCGACATCAATCGCCGGGCCCTGGTCAGAGGTTTTGAGAGGTATGACTTCCAGTTTCTGCAGCAAAGCCGCGGCTTCTGGCGGCAACCGTGGCTGGATCGCGCCGACAACAACGTCCTGGCCGCGTTCGTGCCGGCGGCGCGCTTCGTCCAGCATCCGGAATGACTTCCCCACACCGGAGGCATAGCCAAGGAAGATCTTCAGATGCCCTTTCTGGGCGGCCGCTTCCTCGGCCTGCACTTCGCGCAGGAGATCTTCGGGCGTCTTGCGCTGTGTTTCACGCTGCATGCTGTCCTCGTGGGTAGCAGGTCCCTTCGGCCGCGGAGTAAGCTTGCGCCATGCCCTGCCCGCAGGTGTGCGGCCGCGTGGCGTAGCGGGCTACCTTGAGCGCGCGAGCTGCCATCGTCTCACTGCCACAACTGCCCAGGCCGCCTCAACCAGACCGAATGGCCAAGCCCCCTGGAGAAAGCCGTACACCGACCCCAGCGCGCATGCCCCTGCAAAACCCAGTACGAACCAGGGGCTGCGATGCTCCAGCGCGTAGCATACGAGCATGGCCGACACGGCAAACAAGCCAAACAGCGTCAGCGGACTCACGCGGTTGGCTCACCACGATCACTGCTCCCCACAGAACCACGATAGCAGGCCCCCACGACGCCGTATTCCGGTTCTTCTTGACGACGCGGGGGCGCTGAGGCAGGATCGAGCACAGCCCCCTTCACAGCTCGATCACGGCTTTGGCCACGCCATCCGCGTATTCGGCGACGGTTTGAAACGCCCGGCCGGCGCGGTCGAGGGGAAACCTGTGTGTTACGAGTTTCTCCGCCGCGACCCGGCCGGACTCGATCAGCCCGAGCGCCGCGTGGTCGTTGCGATTGGAGCGTTTCAGCGTGAGCAGCGCCGCCTCGCGGTTCATCGCGGCGTGCAGGTCGAGGCCGGTCATGGCCTCCGACGGGATACCGATCAGCAAGACCCTCCCGCCCGGGCGCACCGATGCGAGCGCGGGGTTGATCGAATCGGGCTTGCCGGCCGCGTCCAGAATGAGGTGGGCCCCGCGGCCGCCGGTCAGATCCAGAATCGCTTCGGCGGGTTTTTCGCGCGCGATGTCCACTACCGCGTCGGCCCCCATCTCGCGCGCCAGCGCCAGCCGGTACGCGATGCGGTCGGCCACAATTACCCGTCCCGCTCCGGCGATGCGCGCCACCGCGGCTGCCAGCAGGCCGATCGGCCCGGCGCCCATCACCGCGACCGTCTCGCCCGCCTCGATCCGCGTCAGCTCGAAGGCGTGCAAGATCACCGCCAGCGGCTCGATCACCGTGGCGGCGGCATAGCCAATACTGTCGGGAATCGCCGTCGCGTTGCGCGCCGGAATCGTCGCCAGCTCGCGCAGCAACCCCGGCACTTGGAGCCCGCCCATGAAGACGACCTGCTCGCAGAGGTTGTGCCGGCCGGCCCGGCAGAACTCGCAGGCGCCGCAGGTGATGGCCGGCTCGATCGCCACGCGCGCCCCGGCGCGGAGGTCCTCGACGCCCGGCCCCACGGCGATCACTTCGCCCGCCGGCTCGTGACCGAGCACCGACGGGTAGAGCGCCGGATAGCCCGCGCAGCCGCCTTCTTTATAGAAGTGCATGTCCGAGCCGCACAGCCCCACCGCCCGCACGCGGACCGTCACCTCGCCCGGCCCGGGGTCGGGCGGATCCGGCATCGCGCGCAGCTCCACCCGCTCGCGCGCCACCAGTTGCACCGATTGCATGATTAGTAGGCTCCTCCCGCCCTTCGCCTCGCCGCTTGCGGCGTTACTCTGTGAAAGATCTGCCTTAGCGGAGTCATCGTCGCGACCTCCAATCGCCAACCATTCTATAATGTGGCTAGCCCTTTCATGCGCGCCTCCTATTCGCTCGACGACAAGTACACGCTCGAAGAAGGCACTGTCTACCTGAGTGGTATCCAGGCTCTGGTCCGCCTTCCCATGGACCAGATCCGCCGCGACCGCCGCGCCGGCCTGCGCACGGGGGCCTTCATCTCCGGCTACGAAGGCTCGCCGCTGGGCGGCTACGACCTGGCGCTCCAGCGCGCCGGCCGCCTGCTTGGAGAACACAACATCCATTTTGTTCCCGGCGTCAACGAAGACATCGCCGCGACGGCGGTGATGGGCAGCCAGATCCACCAGATCTTTCCGCGGCCCCGCTACGACGGGGTCATCGGCATCTGGTACGGCAAGGGCCCCGGAGTTGACCGCTCGGGCGACGTTTTCCGCCACGCCAACTTCGCCGGCACCGGCAAGAACTGCGGGGCGCTCGCCCTGGGCGGCGACGACCACCTCTCAAAAAGCTCCACCATTCCCCACCAGAGCGACCTGTCGTTTTTCAACGTCGCATTTCCCGTACTATATCCCGGCAATACGCAGGACATCCTCGACCTCGGCCTTTACGGCATCGCGCTGTCGCGCTACTCGGGTGCCTGGACGGGCATGAAGATGGTGACCAACGTCTGCGACGGCGGCGGCACGGTCGAGGTCTCGCCCGAGCGCTGCCCCGTCGTCGTGCCCGAACTCGAATTCAACGGCCGGCCGTACGAAAAAGTGATGCAGGGCATGCTCATCGTGCCCTACACGCTGATGCTCGAGCAGGAGATCCACTACCACAAGCTGGAGGCCGCCCGCGCTTTCGCCCGCGAAAACCGCCTCAACCGCATCGTCGTGTCGCACACCGGCGACCGCCTCGGCATCGTCACCGCCGGCAAAAGCTACTACGACCTGCGGACTGCGCTGCGTGATCTGGGCCTGGACGACGAAGGCCTGGCTCGCGCCGGCGTGCGCATTCTGAAGCTGGGCATGACGTATCCGCTGGAGCCGGACATTATCCGGGAATTTGCGCGCGGGCTCGGCGAAATTCTGGTTATCGAAGAAAAGCGCAGCTTCATCGAGATGCAGCTTCGCGACCTGCTCTACAACGCTCCGGAGCGCCCCGCCATTTACGGCAAGAACGATGAGCGCGGCGAGCGGCTGGTTCCCACGCACGGCGAGCTGGACCCCGACCCGATCGCCCGCATCGTCGGAGCGCGGATTTTGGCTCGGACGCCGATCCCGAGCGTCGAGCGCCGGCTGGCTCGCGTCGCCGAAATCGACGTGCGGCCGAAGCAGCCCGGCACGGGTGTTACCCCCGTGCGTCCGCCCAGCTTTTGCTCCGGCTGCCCGCACAACCGCTCCACGCTGGTTCCCGACGGGATGCTCGCCGGCGGCGGCATCGGCTGCCACGGCATGGCCGGCCGCCTGCAGCACATCCATCGCGGCTTTTCTTACATCACGCAGATGGGCGGCGAGGGCGCGCCGTGGATCGGCATCGCTCCCTTCACCGAAAGCCCGCACCTGTTTCAGAACGTCGGCGACGGGACTTTCTTTCATTCCGCCACGCTCGCCGTCAGCGCCTGCGCCGGCGCCGGCGTGAACATCACCTTCAAAATTCTGTATAACAACGCCGTGGCCATGACCGGCGGGCAGCAAGTGGCCGGCGGCCTGCCGATCCCGGACCTCACGCGCCAGCTCGAAGCGCAAGGCCTCAAGCGCATTGTCATTCTCACCGACGATCTCGAGCGCTATCGTGACCGCACCGGACTCGCTCCATCAGCCGAGGTTCGCTATCGCGACGAACTCGAGCCGGTGATGGAAGAACTCTCGAAAACCTCCGGCGCGACCGCCATCATTTACGACCAGCAGTGCGCTGCCGAGAAACGCCGCCAGCGCTCGCGCGGCAAGCTGCCGAAGCCCACGCGCCTGCTCGTGATCAATGAAGAAGTGTGCGAGGGCTGCGGCGATTGCGTCGCGAAATCCAACTGCCTCTCGCTCCATCCGGTGGAGACCGAATACGGCCAGAAGACGCGCATCCACCAGTCTTCCTGCAACGCCGACTACTCCTGCCTGCTCGGGGATTGCCCTTCGTTTGTATCAGTAATGGTGGAGCCGGGCACGGGCCTGCGCAAAAGACAGTTGCCCGAGCTGCCGGGCGTTGAGATCGGGGAGCCTGCCGCCAAAGTCACTGTCGGCGACGGCTACGAGATTCTCATTCCCGGCATCGGCGGCACCGGCGTCGTCACGCTCAACGCGCTGCTCGCGACGGCGGCGCTGCTGGATGGCCTGCACGCCACGACCCTCGATCAAACCGGCCTCTCGCAAAAGGGCGGCGCGGTGGTTTCGAGCATTCTCCTCGCTGCCAGGCCGGCCGAGCTGGCGAACAAGAGCAGTTACGGGAGCGCCCACTTGCTGCTCGGCTGCGACCTGCTGGGCGCGGCCGCTGCCGAAAATCTGAAGCGAGCCGACCCGGAGCGCACGATCGCCGTGGTCAACTCCGCCGAGGTCCCCACCGGCGACACGATTCGCAAAGGCGCGGCGCACTTCGGCGGCCCGCTGCTGGAGGCGATTAACCGCGCCACCCGCGCCCGCGCCAATCTCTTTTTGGACGCCACGCGCCTGGCCGAGGCGCTGTTTTCGAGCCACATGGCGGCCAACATTTTTCTGCTCGGCGCCGCCTACCAGGCCGGCTATATTCCGCTTGCAGCCGCCGCCATCGAGCAAGCCATCGAGCTGAATGGCGTGGCGGTGGCGCAGAACCTGGCGGCATTCCGCTGGGGTCGTAAGTATCAGCACAATCCAGAGGGCGTCGAGGCCGCCGCTGCTCCGGCCGAGGTCCGCGCTGCCGCCGAACCCCGAACCCTCGACGAGATCATCGAGCGGCGCGCCTGCGATCTTGCCCGATACCAGGACTGGCGCTACGCCCAGCGCTATCGCGATTTCGTCGCCGAGGTCCGCCGCCGCGAGGGGGAAGTGCGTGCCGGCAGCTCGGAGCTGAGAGAGGCCGTCGCCCGGTATCTCTACAAGCTCATGGCCTATAAGGATGAGTACGAGGTAGCGCGCCTGCTGACGGTTCCCGACTTCGAGCGGCGGACGCTCGGGATGTTCGAGGCCCCGCGCGAGTTGCTCTACAATCTGCACCCGCCGCTGCTGCGCGCTTGGGGCCTGAAGAAGAAAATCGCCCTTGGCCCCTGGTTCAAGCCCGTGCTGCGCTCGCTCGCCGCCCTGCGCCGCCTGCGCGGCACCCCGCTCGACCCCTTTGGTTACGCCGCTGTGCGCCGCCGCGAGCGCGGCCTGATCGCCTGGTACGAGCAGACCATGCGCGCCGTGCTCGCCGGCCTCCATGACGCGAACTTCGCCGAGGCCGTCCAGATCGCCAGCAGCCCCGACGCGATTCGGGGCTACGAGCAGATCAAGCTGCGCTCCATGGACGCCGTCGAGCGCCAGGTGGCCGAGTGGCTCGAGCAATTTGCGCGCGCCGGCGCCCAGGCGCCCGCGCTACAATAGCTCCCGGAGGAGAACACCATGAGGTTCAGCCGCAGAGATCTGTTTTCCGGCTTACTCGGCGCCGCCGCCGCGTCGCAGGTTCCCGGCCAGCTCGCTCGCGCCGCCCAGGCTCACAGCCGCGCCGACCAGTCGAAGCTCGGCATCCCCGGCTTATTCCCGGGCCGCGTCGTCAGCGTCCGTCATCCCGGCAACGTCATCGACGACAAGTTCCAGGCCGACGCCATCCAGGCCACCATGCGCCGCGGCATGATGGAGCTGGCGGGCGCCCCCGACTGGGTCGCCGCGTGGCGCCTGTTTTTTGAGCCGGGCGACGTGGTGGGCATCAAGGTTAACCCCGTCGGCCAGCCCGACGTCATCTCCTCTCCGCCGGTGCTGCACGAGATCATCGCCGGCCTCAACGCCGCCGGCGTGAAGAACAAGGACATCGTGGTCTACGACCGCTACCGCCAGCAGTTCCTCAAAGCCGGCTTCGATAAGTGGCTGCCCGAGGGCGTGCGCCAGGACTGGGCCGCGCAGGATTTCATGAACGTTCAGCTCGACATGGAGGGCTACGATCCCGACCACTACATGGACATGCCGCTCGTCCTGCCCAACCTCGACCCCCACGACGTGCACACGCACCGCTCCTACGTCTGCCAGTTTCTCACCAAGCATGTCAACAAGGTGGTGAACCTGCCGGTGCTCAAGCACCACCAGTCGGCCGGCGTGACGCTCTCGCTGAAGAACCTCTCCCATGGCTCGGTCAACAACGTCAACCGCAGCCACCCCACGCCCACGCTCAACGTCTGCGGCGAATTTATTCCGGCCGTGGTGAACCTGCCGGTCATCAGGAACAAAGTGGTGCTGAACATTCTGGACGGCACGCTTGGCATGTGGCACGGCGGTCCCGGCGGGCGCAAGGGCAAATACGTTTGGGCGCACCAGACCATTTATTTCGGCACCGATCCGGTCGCGGTGGACAAGACCGGGTGGCTCGCCATCGACGAAAAGCGTTTGCAGATGGGCGCGGCGCCGGTGGCCTATGCCAAGCCCGACGCCGACAGCGTGTATCTGAACATGCAGCCCGAACACATCGAGATCGCCGGCGCGCTGGGGCTCGGCGTTTTCGATGAGAAGAAGATCGTCCGCAA
>DASQHK010000620.1:0-4539 GCA_035632135.1 Bryobacterales bacterium | reverse complement strand
GATTTATTGGGTCGACGTGGAGGGCGGCGCAGCCACGCTGATCATCGCCCCTTCGGGCCAGTCGCTGCTGGTTGATTCGGGCTGGCGCAAGCCCGACGACCGCGACGCCAAGCGCATCTACGCGGTCGCCACCGGGCAGGCCCACCTGAAGAAAATCGACTACTTCGAGATCACGCACTACCACGCCGACCATCTCGGCGGGATCGAGGCGCTCGCCAAAATGATCCCCATCAGCCATTTCGTCGACCACGGCGCGCGCGTTGAGACGAGCGGCGGCGTGAACGCCCAGAACTGGGCCGCCTACCAGGTGCTGGCCACCGGCGGCAAGCGCATCATCGTCAAGCCCGGCGATCGCATCCCGCTGAAGGGGGTCACCATCACCATCGTCTCCTCGAACGGCGACCTGATCGCGCAGCCGATCAATGGCGGCGGGCCCAACGACGCGCTGTGCCAGGACGCCAAGCGCCGGGAGCCCCTGCGCACCGAAGACCCGCGCAGCGTCGGCTTTCTGCTGAGTTACGGCAAGTTTCAGTTCGCCGACCTGGGCGACCTGCCCTGGGACCAGGAAGACGCGCTCGCCTGCCCCGTGAACCGTCTCGGCAAAGTCGACTTGCTGCAGGTGACTTGCCACGGCATGAGCGCCTCCGGCGCGCCGCAGCAACTGTGGGCCCTGCAGCCCGCAGTGGCGGTGATCAACAATGGCCCGCGCAAAGGAGGGACAGCCGTGGTGTTCGAGACGGTCAAGCAAATCCCCGGCCTGCAGGACATCTGGCAGGTGCACCGCGCGCTCGCCAGCGACGACGCCCACAACACCAGCGAGCCACAGACCGCCAACCTGGAGCCGGAGGCGGAGTGCCACGGCAACTGGCTAAAGGCCGAAGTCAAGCCCAGCGGCGAGTTCACCCTCACCAACAGCCGCAACGGTTTGAGCAAGGCATATCAGTCGCGGTAGCCTGCCGGCGAGCGGGATCAACAGCGACTGGCGCTGCAACTCGGGCTATACTATGCCGGATTGAACATCCCGGATTGAACATCCCGGTTCGAAGCAGGAGGCTACACCATGCTCAAAGAGTTCAAAGAGTTTGCCATGCGGGGGAGCGTCGTCGATATGGCCGTGGGCATCATCATCGGCGCCGCGTTTGGCAAGATCATCACGTCGTTCGTCAACGACGTTCTGATGCCGCCGATCGGGCTGCTGCTGGGGAAGGTCGATTTCACGAACCTGTTCGTCAACCTCGGCGCGCAGCCCTATGCTACGCTGGCCGACGCGAAAAAGGCGGGCGCCGCCACCATCAACTATGGGCTATTTCTGAACACGGTGCTCGACTTCCTGATCGTGGCGTTCGTGATCTTTCTGATGATCCGGCAGATCAACCGCCTGAAGCGGGAGCCGGCGCCGGTCGAGGCGACGACCCGCGACTGCCCTTACTGCTTGCAGAGCATCCCGCTCAAGGCTGTTCGCTGCGCGCACTGCACCTCCGCGCTGACCGCGGCCTAGACGGCTTTGGGAAACTGCGGCGCTTTACTTCCGGCGGCGGCCCTGCTTTAATCGATCCGAGCAGCGGAGGAGCGATGCGCAAAGGCCGGCGAAAATTTCTGAGCAGCCTGGCTGCGCTGGGAGGCGCGGCGGGCGCCGCCAGCGCTCGCGCCGCGGCGCCCGCCGGCGATCACGAAGCTTCCCTGCCCCGCTACGCCCGCGCCCAGAGCTATCGCTCGCTCAAGCAATCGTCCTACGACCGCAAAGGCGGCAACGCCGACCGCTACCAGATCCCGGCCGGCGGCGCACAAGAGGTCTTCAGCGCCAAAGGCCCCGGCGTCGTCACCCACATGTGGTTCACGATCGCCTCGCCCAGCCTGAATCACTTGAAGGAAATCGTGCTGCGCGCGTATTGGGACGACGAGCGGCAGCCCAGCATCGAAGCTCCGATCGGCGATTTCTTCGGCCTCAACCTGGGCCAGTATTTCGTCTACCAATCGGCGTATCTGAACTGCTCGTCGATCAAGGCGCTGAACTGCTATCTCGCCATGCCGTTCCGCCGCAGCGGCCGCATCACCGCCACCAACGAAGGCGAGCGGCCGGTGAATGCCTTCTACGTCAACATCGACTATCAGCTTGTCCCGGCGCTGCCCGACGACGCGCTCTATTTGCATGCCCAGTACCGCCAGGCCGCAGCCAATGAGCCTACTACCAATGACTGGAAGACCAACGGCGACGCCAACCGCCTGCTCAACCTCGACGGCAAGCGCAATTACGTCTTCTGCGAGGCGCGCGGCCGCGGCCACCTGATGGGCGTGACCCTCGGCATCCTGCAAAACCAGGAATACTGGGCCGGCGAAGGCGACGAGATGATCTTCCTCGACGACGAAGAGAAGCCCGCCATCACCGGCACCGGCACCGAAGATTACATCTGCGGCGCGTGGGATTTCGGCGGCCGCGACGCCGCCGTCCCCTTCGCGCACCTCTACAACGGCGCGCCGTTCATCGCCGTGCCCGAGCGCACCGGCGGCCGTTATTGTCTCTACCGCTGGCACGGCGACAACCCGGTGACCTTCACCCGGTATCTCCGCCATACCATCGAGCACGGCCACGCCAATCACCGCGCCGACAACTTCTACTCTTGCTGCTACTGGTACCAGACCGAGCCGCACCTGGAGTTCCCAGCGCTTGCGCCGCTCGCGGAGCGCATTCCGGTGATTCACAAAGTGGCCGGGCCCGGAGGCGCGGCGTGAAAAAGAGCCGGCGGCCGGGGCCTTCCTTCCTCAATTCTTCCATTCCTCAATTTCTCAACTCTCAAAGGAGCTGTCCCACATGAAACTTTCACTCGCGTTGCTTCCACTGCTTTTGGCCGGAGCCGCCGCGGCGCAGTCCAATGATTTCGTCTACTGGCCCGCCTCCAAGCTCCACAGCTTCCCGGCGGCGCTCAAAGCACAGTCCGCCACGAAAAAGGGCGGCCTCGCCATGGAGCAGCTTGGCAACCACGGCAACTTCACCTTCATGGTGGCGCGCCGCGACCAGCCCGGCCAGCCCGAGGTGCATGCCAACTGGAGCGACATATTCATCGCGCAGCAGGGCTCGGCCGAGCTGATCTACGGCGGCCGCGTAGAGGGCGGGCACGAGGAAACGCCGGGCGAAGGGCGCGGCGGCAAGATTGTCGGCGGCAAGACGCAGAAGCTCGGCCCCGGCGACATGGTGGTCATCCCGGCCGGCATGCCGCACCAGACCAACGCGGCCGCCGGCGGGTCCTTCACCTACATGATTGTGAAGATCGAAAAGAAGTAGCGCGCCGTGCGCATCGCCGACATTATCCCCACCACGGTGACGGTGCCGCTCGAGGCGCCCCTGCGGCACTCGAACGGCGTCCACTGGGGCCGCTTCGTGCGCACCATCGTCGAGGTGCAAACCGACGACGGCCAGAGCGGCTGGGGCGAGATGGGCGGAGGCGGGGAATCGGCCGAAGCCGCCTTCCGCGGCCTCAAGAGCTACCTGCTCGGCCACGACCCCTTCCGGCTCGAAGCCCTGCGCTGGAAAATCTGCAATCCGACCGCGTCGCTGTTCAATAACCGCACGCAGCTTCACGCCGCCATCGAGTTCGCCTGCCTCGACCTGATCGGCAAGAAACTAGGTATCAGCGCGAGCGAGCTGCTGGGCGGCCGGCTGCGCGACCGCGTCCCCTTCGCCACGTATCTTTTCTTCCGCTACCCCAACGGCGACCGGGGCGGCGAAGAAACGCCCGACGAAATGGTCCGCCACGCCCGTGACCTCGTCGCGCGCCACGGCTTTCAGTCGCACAAGCTGAAGGGCGGCGTCTTCCCGCCCGACCACGATATCGCGGTCTACGAGGCGCTGGCCGCGGCGTTCCCCAACCAGGGGCTGCGCCTCGATCCCAACAGCGCCTGGAGCGTCGAGGAGGCCGCCCGCGTGGGCCGCACCATCGAGCACCTGCGCAACGACTACTTCGAAGACCCGACCTACGGCCTGGAGGGCATGCGGCGGCTGCGGCAGTTCATCCGCATCCCCACCGCCACCAACACCGTCGTGGTCAACTTCGAGCAGCTCGCCGCCTGCATCCGCACCCATGCGGTGGACGTGATCCTGCTCGACACGACGTTCTGGGGCGGGCTACGCCAGGCCTACAAAGCCGGGCAGGTTTGCGAGACGTTCCAGTGGGGCGTGAGCGTGCACTCGAGCGGCGAACTCGGCATCCAGCTTGCGACCATGCTGCACCTGGGCGCGACGCTGCCCAACCTGCGCTTCGCCGCCGACGCCCACTACCATCACCTGACCGACGACATCCTGGCGGGGGGCAAACTGAAGTATGAGAACGGCTCGATCGCCGTTCCTACCGGCCCAGGCTTGGGCGTAGAGATAGACCGCGACAAACTCGCGCGCTACGCCGAGCTCTACCGCGAGCTGGGCGGCTACGCTTACGATCGCGACCCGCAGCGGCCCGAGTGGTTCAGCATCCAGCCCGAGAACCGCTTCGCCACGCCGCGGCGGCGCTGAGGGGCCAAGGTCCTCTCAAGCTTCTTTCCACAGCA
>DASQHK010000619.1:0-6118 GCA_035632135.1 Bryobacterales bacterium | reverse complement strand
ATGATGCGGCGGTCAGCTCATCTCGGTTTCGGCCTCGCGCTCCAGCCCGGCGCGATTGAGCACGTGAATCTCGTGGCCGTGGCTGCGGATCAGCCCTTCGGCCTGGAACCGGCCCAGGTTGCGGGAAACGACCTCGCGGACGGTGCCGAGGCGCAGGGCCAGCTCCTGGTGGGTCACCGGGAGAGCAAACGCATCGGCGCCCGCCTGCTCGCCGAACTCGAGCAGCGTACGCGCCAGCCGCTGCCGCACGCTGCCGAAGGTCACGCTCTGCACCACCGCCACCAGCAGCCGCAAGCGCTGCCCGGCGACCGCCAGCACTTTCAGCGGCACGTCAGGATGCTCCCGGCAAACCTGCTGGAAGTCCCGCTTGCTGATCAGGTAGGCCACCACGTCGTCGATCGCGCTCGCGGAGGCCGGGTAGGGGCCGCCGTCAAACAGCGGAATTTCGGCTACGCTCGACGGCGCGGCTTCCACCGCCAGCATGATCTCGCGGCCGGCAGGCGAGGTCTTGAAAATCTTGACGCTTCCCTGCCCCAGCACGAACAGCCCGGCGCATTCTTCGCTCTCCTGAAACAACACCTCGCCGGGAGCGAATCGCTTTTCGATGGCCCGCCGCGCCAGGGCCTCAATTTCCGTGGGGTTCAGGCTGACAAACAAGGGCGTGCGGCTGAGCGTGTCGATTTTCGCAGTGAGCATGGCGGGCGAGCGGGCCGGGCGCTCTCTATTCTACCTTGGAGCGAAATATGAGTGAGGCACTGATCCGTCGTGACATGATCCTGCCCGAGATTATCAGGCGCTTCCCCGCCTGCCGCGAGGTGCTGGACCGTTACGGCCTGCTCGGCTGCGGCGGCCCGCTCGGGCCGCCCGAGCCGCTGTGGTTTTTTGCGCGCGCCCACCGCGTGCCGGAGGCGGCACTGCTCGCTGAACTCGAGCGGACGGCGCGGGGCGAGTCGGGCGCGCCGGCGAAGCTCGCATATCATCCCGGGCCGGCCGACACGATTTACCGCGGCTTTTTCCAGGCGGCGATCCTCACCATGTTCACCTTCGGCTGCGTGCTGGGCGGCATCAACCTGGCCGTGCTCGCCTGGAAGCATCAACTGGCCTCGCTCGACATGCGCGCCATCATCTGGGCGCACGCGCACGCGCAAGTGGCCGGCTGGGTGACGTTCTTCGTAATGGGCTTTGCCTACCAGGCCATTCCTCACTTCAAGGCGGTGACGCTGTGGCGGCCGCGGCTGGCGGCGTCCACGCTTTACTGGATGGCGACGGCCCTGGTCTTTCGCACTCTGGCCGACCTGTGGCAGTCGAACCCGTTCTGGCGCACCGCCGGCGCGGTGGCCGGAGCCGTGGAGCTGGGCGTCGTAATCACCTTCGTGACGATTCTGGTGCGGACGATCCGCTCCTCGCCGCAGCCCGCCGAGCCTTACGAAAAATTCCTGTACGCGGCGCTCGGCTGGATGGTCGCCGCCTTTGCTTTCGACCTTTGGATCTTCATCGCCTCGTCGCGAGTGAGCGGCTACCAGAATTGGGTCCGTTTTATCGGCCTCTACGACGCTCCGTGGCGCGACGTGCAGCTTCTCGGCTTTGCCGGCGGCATGATCCTCGGCGTGAGCCAGCGCTTTCTGCCGTTCATCTACGGGTTCCGCGAGGTCGGGCGGCGGGCCTCGCAATGGATTTTCGGGCTGTGGAACCTGGCGGTGGCGGGCAACATCGTCGCCTACTCGATGCTGATGCGGACACACGAGCCGATTTGGGGTGTGGCGCTCGAGCTGAGCCTGGCCGGCGCGCTGGCGGCATTGGTGATACAGACGCGGGCGTTGCGGCTCTATTCGGCCGAGGTGGATCGCGAGCGCACGGCGCCGTTTCTGCGCGCTGCTTACGGCTGGGCCATGTTTGCGTTCGTCTTGCTGATCTTGCTGCCGGTTTATGACGCGCTCGCCGGCGTGCCGTTTTCCCATGCCTACTTCGGGGCCTATCGCCACGCTTTCACGGTAGGCTTCATCAGCCTGATGATTGTGGGCGTGTCGAGCCGGGTCGTGCCGGTGCTGACCGGCGCCGATCCGCGCGCGCTGAGCACACTGGTGGCGCCGTTCTGGCTCATCAACACGGGCAACGCCATGCGGGTCGGCTTCCAGATCCTCACCGACACGCAGCATTGGGCGTTTCCGTGGATGGCGCTGAGCGCCTGGGTGGAGGTCACAGGGCTGGCCTGGTGGGCCATTGACCTGTGGCGCGCCATGAGCCGGCAGCCGGCCGCGCTCGAAGAGGCGGATTCCTGTAAGAGGGTCGTGGTCGGCCCCAAGACTCACGTCCTCGAAATTGTCAGCCGATATCCAGAGACGGAGCCGGTATTTGAAGCGTTCGGGTTCACCATGATCCGCAACCCCGTGGCCCGCCGGGTGCTCGCCCGCTCGGTCACGCTGGAGCAAGCCTGCCGGCTCCGGCACGTGCAGTACGACACTTTCGCCCGCGCTTTGGGACAATGTATGGAGCAGGCGCAACAGGAGCCGCCCGCCAAGCTGGTCACGCTCGGAGGGAAATGAGCGCCACTGCCGCTACCGATTCGCTGCGCGCGGATCACCGCCGCATCGAGACCCACCTCGATCGTCTGCTGGCGGCTTTGCAGCACCTGGCGGCCAACAAGATCGGCGAGGTGCGGCGCGAGTTCCAGAACATCCGGCGCCTGGCGCGGCCGCACTTCGAGCAGGAAGACAACGTGTTCTACCCGCAGCTTCGCGAAGCCGATGCGGCCCTGCTGGCGCGCATGGACGCCGAGCACGAGCACACGCGGCTGGTAGAACAGTATCTCGAAGACCTGCTGGCATCGCTGCCCGAAGATCCGGACGAGCGGGAGCTAGGCGAGCTTTACCGGCTGGGGATCGAGTTCCACGACGCCGTGCAGACGCACATCGTGGATGAGGAGGATTACCTGCTCGCGCTCGCCGACCGGGTGCTCTCGGCCCAGGAGCAGCAGTTGCTGCTGGCCCGCATGCAGGAGCACGCGGAAGCTATTTCTGGGACGCACCGCTGATCGGAGCGACTTGAATCACGCGGCGCTTGCGAGTGTTACGATCATCACAGGCCTCTCGCGCTTTTTTACACGACCGATGAAAATGTTTCGCACTTGCCCGATGCGGCCCATTCAGTCATTCGTGCTTTGACGCACCGACTGGCTGCTGTCCGCACACAGCAGCAACTTTTCTTCCATTCGCTGCTGGTCTCGCCTATCCGCTGGCATCGCTGACCCTTTCATAGCCACGCGCCTTGTTTGGCGCTTTGCGTTTCGCTTTGTGGCATCCGATTTGCCGGAAGGGAAAACCCGAAGGAGAACGGCTGTGAACAAATTCACACTACGAATCAAGCTGCTGTTGGATATCAAACGGCTTCTCGCTCTTGCAGGAGCTGCGCTTGTAACGCTTGCCGGGGTGTCAGTGGCGTACGCCCAGGGTTCCTGGTCGACCCTGGCCCCGGTTCCCCTGCCTACTGAAGGAATGGCCGTTGGAGGCGTAGGCCAAGTGATCGTCGCTGCTTATGGATTCTCTGGCCTGGATACGAATCTCACGCGGCTGTATAACATCAGCACCAACTCGTGGAGCATGGGCGCGCCGGCGCCGCTTCCAATGCGCTCCGAATCCGCTTACGGAGAGAGGACCCACGGCGGTTTCTTTTATGTCGCTGGCGGTCGCTCCGCTATTCTCGGCACCGTATTAAAGGACCTGGAGCGCTATGACGCTGTGACTAACACCTGGACGACTTTGTCGCCCATGCCGACGGCGCGCGCCGGTGCAGCCATTGCGCCGGTCGACGACTCTCTGTATGTCATCGGAGGGCGGACCGGCACGGGCGGGCCTTGCACCGGGACGCCCCTGGACGCAGTGGAACGGTACGACATCGACACCGACACGTGGACACCCGTCGCCCCGCTGCCGAGCCCACGCACGGACCTTGCCGCCCGGGAGGTCGGCGGCAAAATCTTCGTGTTCGGCGGGTGTTCTTCCGGCTCGACCTTCTTGAGCGAGGTTGACATGTACAATCCGGAGACAAACACGTGGACGACCGGGCTGGCGGCCATGCCGACGGCGCGTGCAAGCCTGGTGGCAGGCAGGGTGGGGAATCGCGTGTACCTGATCGGCGGCTACGATGGTTCGGCTCCGGGCCTAAGCGTGAACGAGGTCTACGATGTCTCGCACGACTCGTGGTCCACTGCCGCGCCCATGCCCACCGCAAGGGGAGAAGCCGGCGAGCATTCCCACGGCGGCAGGATCTATGTTGTAGGGGGTTCGCGACCGGCGTTTGGAGCATCGACCAACGCCAACGAACTGTTCAAAGCAAACCCATAGCACGCAGGCTCGGATTCGGCGCGCGGCGTTTTCCAGGAATGGCCGCGCGCCGGATTCCCTCTCCACGACGCGCGACGACTGTCCGAACCGGCGAGGAAGAACACGGAGTACCCGGCCGCCCCGCCGTATTCAAGGGCGCGACGCTCAATCCTTGTGACGTGCGTCCAGGCCGAAGTCACGCTCCACGCGCTGATACCACGTCTCGTCATCGGCAGCGCCCCAGTCCACCCACTGTTCGTCAGTCATCGCGGCGCGCCACTGCAGAAATGGTATGGCGTCGGGTCCCACCGGGTGCCGCAGTTGCCACGTGCCGGTGTCAATGATCTCGAGAATCTTCTGTGCAACCAGAGCCGGTGACGCCGGGTTCTGCAGCGAGGCGGCAAACAGCGCGCCAAAACGACGCGGCTGCTGGTAGGGAGTGGACGCGGGCGTGTCCTCGATCCTCCGCGCCATGGGCGTGTCGATGATGCCCGGCTCGACGATCGCCACCCGGACTTTGAACGGTTTCATCTCCTGCGCCAGCGCCTCGCTGAGCGCCTCCAGCGCCCATTTGGAAGCGGTGTACGGGGCCATCGGCGAGCTAGCGATTTTCCCAGCCACCGACGTCACATTGATGATGCAGCCGCTCCGGCGCTCGCGCATTCGCGGCAGCAGCGCTTTGATACAGCGCAGCGCGCCGAAATAGTTCGTCTCCATCACGGCGCGGAAGTCGCCGAACGTAAGCTCTTCGATGGAGCCGGACCGTTCGATGCCGGCGTTGTTCACCAGCACGTCGATCCGGCCGGCTTCCTGGCCGATCCGGCGGATCGTGTCTGCGACTGATGCATCGGAATCCACGTCCATCGGCGAGATGGTGACAGGCAGCTTCTCCGCCGCGACCGCCTGCGCGAGTTCCGGCGCCCGGCTCGGGTTGCGCATAGTCGCGTGGACCCTGTGGCCGGCCCGGCCCACAGCCAGCGCGGTCGCCAGGCCGATCCCTGTGCTGGTTCCGGTGATGAGCACGCTTGCCATACGCTCTCCTCTCTCTTTCGCCTGAATTCCGGGAGGGTCGTTTTTCCCGCTGCTACTTCTTTAGCGGGGCCACGCTGATTTCTTTGAAATAAAGCACCGCCCGCTCGTCGTGGTTTTGCAGGGCGATGTAGCCGGTTTCCGGGCGCGGCCCTCGGTCGGGCTCGTAGGACTTCACTTTCGGCGGCACCGGCGAGACGCCATCGTAATCGGTCACCAGCACCCCGTTCAAGCGCACGATGGTGCGCAGGCCGTCCATGGTGATGTCCATCGTGTTCCATTCACCGGCCGGCTTCGATGGGCGCGCCAGCGCCTTGGTCATCGAGTAGAGCACGCCGGTGCAGTGCCATTCGTCGTCGTTGTCGTCGATCTGGACTTCGATGCCGTGGTTGATGGCGTAACTCTCCGTGGGCGGAACTTCCGGGATGCGGATGAAAATGCCAGAGTTCCCCTGGGAATTACCCATTTTGTAAACGACGCGCAGCGTTTCGTTGCCCAGCTTGCGCCGCGTGTAAACCAGAATGCCCTTGCGGCTCTGCGTGCGGATCATGCCGTCTTCGATGCGAAAGCCGTTGTTGTCCACCCACTGCCAGCCGTCGAGATCCTTGCCGTTGAACAGAGGCCGCCCGTGCGTCTGGGCCGCCAGCGGAGCAAGCGAGGCAACGAGCCCGAGCAGCAGCAGATTCTTCATATGAACAGCGGCAGCGCCACCAGCGTAATGGTGCTGAGGAGTTTGATCAGCACGTGCAGCGAGGGACCGGCGGTGTCCT
>DASQHK010000618.1:0-3243 GCA_035632135.1 Bryobacterales bacterium | reverse complement strand
TCGGCCGTGACCGTATCCGGGGCCTTCACGTCGAGCGCGAAATCGCCGCCGGCCGCCCATCTTGTCTCCTCCAGCAGTTCTCGCCAGTTGAGCGGCAGTTTCCAATATTTGCTGAGCATCGGCGCGGTGGCCGGCTTGGCGGTCGCCGGGCGGATGGAGGCAACGTAGACCACGCGCCCGCGGCCGGTCTCGCTCCGCACAGGCGAAGTGTGCAGCAGTTCGTCGGGGCGGCGCGGGCCTTCCCACGGCGGCGCCTGGACGCGGAACAGATCGGCGAGGCCGAAATCGCGGCGGCGCTGGCGCCAGGGAGTGTAAAGCGATGCCTCCTCCGTCGCGATCAGCCCGCCGCCGCGGCGCACAAAATCCCGGATCTGTGAGAACTGTTCGTCGCTGAGGCATTCCTGGTCGGGCAAGGCGAGGACACGGTACTTGGAGAGATCGCGCAAGCTTTCATCGAAGATGATGTCGAAGGGAACGCGGCCCTGAATGAGGGCCTGCTCGAAAAGCATCGAGCTTTGCCACGGCAGGTCGTTGTTGAAGGCCATGCTGGCGTGCGAGTGCAGCACGGCCACGTTGGCGATGTTGTCCACGCCGCGAAAATCCTGAAAGTGATCGAGGAAAAAGCGGATGTAGCGGCGCTGATCGTCGGGCAAATCGTAACCGGCGAGGGCGCCGCCGACCATGCCCAGGCCCTGGCGGTTGTAGGCCATCGATTCGGCCATTTGCAGCTTGCCGCCGCGGCCTCCGGCCGTGTAGGTGAGGACACGCTTGCCGAGCGAAGTGGCCATCTTGTAGGTGCGGATCTTCGAGACGAGAATGCCGTCGGGCGTGACCGCGGCCTCGTTGCCTTCCTCGGTCCAGGTAATATCCATGTAAGGAAGCAAGGTCGGATAGTCGATGCCTTGATCCCACACGGTATTGCGGCCGGAGATGCCGGAGTGCGGGTTGGTGGCGATGACGGTGTTGGGATTGAGCGAGCGGATGAGGCTGGCCATCTCCTTGTAGTAGGCATCGATCTGGTGGCAGCGAAAATCGGCCCACTCCTCGAAGAGCGGATCGTTGATGGCAGTGAGCGGACGATCGTAGCGCGGCGGCTCAACGTAGCGAACATCGGAAAAGCCGAAGCGCAGGCGGAGGGTCTCGGGCGAATACTTGCTGCGCAAATAATCGCGGAACTGCTCGACGGCGAGCGGGTGCAGGAAGATCGGCGGCTGCGCCTGCATGCTGGTGTTGTCGAAGTCGATTTCGTCGGCGTGCAGGTCTTCGACCCCGAGGCGAAGAACGCGCTTGATGTAATCGCGGTAGCCGGGGTGCATGAAGTAGACGCGCTTGCGAAAGGTTTGGTTGTCGTAGAACACCGGCTGGCCGAGATAGTCCGGGGCGAACCAGTCCTGGGCTTCGGGTTTTTCGAGCAGGAAGGTCTCGTAGGCGATGGTGCTGCCGACATAGAGGCCAACGCGGATGCCGTACTTGTGGAGCAGCGCGGCGAGGCGGCGCGCGTCGTCGATGTGCGGCTTTTCGGCTTCGAGGCCGAAGCCCTTGAAGAAGTGAATGACCGCCATCGTGACGCCGAGATCCTTGAGCTTCCTGGCGGTCTCCTCGGTCAGCTCTTTGCGGTATTCGTCTTCCTGCCAGACGGGCGCTCCGCCCCGGCGGCGGTGAAAAATGGGCATGCTGTCCCAGTTGCCGACGATGATGAGAGGCTCGTTCTCAAGCCAGGCAGGCGTGGCGATTCCCTCGGCAGCGCGGGCGACGGGCGAAGCAATGAAAGGGAGAGCGGCGAGAACGAGCAGCAGGAGGAATGAAATGGCGTGACGAAACATGGTAATCACCGGCTCGGGGCGGGCGCCAACCGACGAATGACCGTCGCCGCAACCGAAGACAGCGGAATCAAGGCGGCGTAAGAAGTCTTCCTCGGCATGGATCGCGCCCCGGTTTGAGCGGCACGAAATTCATGCTACGCGAGACGCTTTCAACGTGTCAATGCGGCGCAGCACTACCGAACAGTGCGAGACGGCCGCAAGCCCCCTTCAGCTTTTGAAAGATGCCGGGCGCCGAACGGATGATCTACAATGACTCCGTGGTGAGGCGGATCGGAGCGGTGATCGCAGCTCTGGCGGCTGCCGCGGGATGGTGCGCCGGCGTCGATGAGCCGCGGCTATGGTGGTCCGGTCCGCAGGTAACGCTGCTCGGCTCGCCCTCACGCGACGGCCGCTGGCTTTCTTTCGCCGACCCGGCGACCGGGGCACTGGGCATACGCGACCTCGCCACTGGATCGTGGCGGGCGATCGCGAACCGGCCGGCCGGCTCACGCGAGTTCGCTTACTTTTCTGTTTTCTCTCGCGATGGACGCAGCGTCGCCTACGCCTGGTTCAACGACCAGGGCTTTTACGAGCTGCGCGTGGCTGCCTCCAGCGGCGAGGGCCGGCCGCGCGTAGCCTACCGGAATGAAGACGCCGGTTTTGTGCAGCCGTGCGCCTGGACCCCGGACGACAAACAGATTCTGACCCTGCTGTTCCGCCGCGACAACATCAGCCAGATTGCGCTGGCGCCGGCCGCCGGAGGACCACTGCGCGTCCTGCGATCACTGAACTGGGTCTATCCGAAGAAAATGGACATCTCCCCGGACGGGCGCTGGATCGTCTATGACAACTTCGCCGTGGACGGGAAGCCCGAGCGCACCATTTTCATTCTGTCGGTGGACGGAAGCCAGGAGAGGCGGCTGATCGATTTGCCTGGAAACTATCTGTTTCCGCTCTGGAGTCCGGACGGGCGGCGCGTTCTTTTCGCCGGCGACAACGGCGGGCCCGAGGAGTTGTGGGGCGTCGATGTGGAACAGGGGCGGCCCCAGGGCGAGCCGCGCCGGATTCGCGGATCGCTGGGGCGGTTTCTCCCGCTGGGCATTACTGATGCCGGCGAGCTGTTCTTGGGAGTGCGCACCGGAGCGCCTGATGTGTACGTTGCGCCGCTCGAAGATGCGGCTCGCGGCGCGCGCTGCCCCGGCAGGCGGTTCGCGGGCCGCAACAGCGAGCCGGCCTGGTCGGCGGACGGCAAGCGGCTGGCGTATCTCTCGCGGCGCGGCACGGAGAATTTCGGCGAGGATGCCCGCGCCATCGTCGTGCTCGACGTGGCCTCCGGGAGCGAGCGCGAAGTTTCGGCGCGGATGGCGTACATCGATCGCGTCGCCTGGTCCCCGGACGGCTTGACGCTGCTGGCGTCCGGCAGCGACGGCAAGGCTCGCGG
>DASQHK010000617.1:0-5424 GCA_035632135.1 Bryobacterales bacterium | reverse complement strand
TGTGGCCGCGGCCGCCCCTGCGATCGGGCCTTCCGGTGGGGTGAGGGACGGCAGGCGCGGCAGCGGAGCCTTCGGTGGAGGCTCTTCGGCCGCCGGGGTGTCGCGCGGCGCGGGCGCTGACGCGGCCTGCGGCGGGTCCTTCGCCGGAGTGGCCGCACGACCCACGGCGGCGCGCCCCTCGGCAGGGGCGTGCGGAGGCTCGAAACGTTGCAGCGCCGGAGCGCCGCCAGGTTGTGGGGCGCCCGCTCCCGGGTTGCCCGCCTGCAGACCAGGCTCCTGTACTCGGCGGGCCGGCGGGGCCGCGGCGGCGTTCAGCCCGGCTCTGCGCGGCAGCGCAAAGGGCAGCGGTCCCGTTTTCCGCGCAGGCGTCGCTGGGCGCGCGCCGGCCCCCACCGCGGCGGCGGATGCTAAGGGCGGCGGCCCGGCGCCGGGACGCGCCCCCTGGCCGGGCAGCGTGAACGGCAGCGCGGGCGCAGTGCGCCGCGGGCGGACGCCGCCGCTGCCGGCAACCTGCAGAGCAGTGGCGAACTCTTCGGCCGTTTGATAGCGCCGCCCGGGCGTCTTCTCCAGCCCCTTCGCGATCACCGCCTCCAGCCACGCGGGTAACTCGGGATTGGCCGCGCTCAGCGACGGCGGCTGCTCGGTGACGATGCGCCCGGCGGCGTTGGGGCCGGGGAACGGATGGACGTAGGAGAGAAACTCGAAAAGCACCAGCGCCGTCGAGAACAGGTCGGAGCGCGCGTCGCAGACTTGCCCCGCAATCTGCTCGGGCGCCATGTACTCCGGCGTGCCCAGCGCCGATCCGGCCAGGGTCAGCTTGGAGAACGGCACCCGCGCGATGCCGAAGTCGAGGATCTTGGCGCAGTTGTCTTGGTGCACGAAGATGTTTCCAGGCTTGATATCGCGGTGCACAATGCCGTTGCGGTGCGCGTGCCCCAGGCCCTCCAGCACCTGCAGGGACAGCTCGATTTTCGCCTCCAGCGGCAGGGAGTGGCGGTCGGCGATGATGCGCTTCAAGTCGGCGCCGATCAGCAGCTCCATGACGATATAGGCCTGGTCGTCCTGCTCGCCCAGGTCGTAGACGGCGACGATGTGGGGATGCTGGAGCTGCGCGCAGGCTCGCGCCTCGCGGTAAAAACGCTCCTTCACTTCGCCGGCGCCGCCGACCGTCGAGATTACTTTGATGGCCACCTCGCGCTCGAGCACGGGATCGCGCGCCCGGTAAACGGTGCCCATGCCGCCGGACCCGAGCGTGTCGAGAATCTCGTATTTGCCCAGTGTCGTCATGGCGCCCCTGGATCGGTCGTCACGGCATCCTCGCCCGTGTAATGGAGCAGGATGCAGGAGACGTTGTCGGGCGCGCCCAGGTCGCGCGCCGCCTGGACCAGAAGCGCCGCCGACTGCTCCAGGTTCGCCTGCCCGCTCGCCACGTTGTTTAGGATGGACGCCAGCGCGGCTTCCCCGACCACTCCGTGAAGCCCGTCGCTCGACAGCAGAAGCACATCGCCGTGGTGCAGCGCGCGCTCCAGCACCTCCACATCGATGGTTTCCCGCGCTCCGGCCGCCTGCGTCAAGACGTTGCGCATGGGGTGTTGCGCCACCTCGCGGGGGTCCAGGGTGCCCTGCCGCACCATGGCGCTGACCCAGGTATCGTCGCTCGTCAGCAGCTTCATCTCGCGCGCCCGGAACAGATACACCCGGCTGTCGCCCACGCTGGCTATGGCCGCTTTGTTGCGATCAACCAGCACGGCGGCGACTGTGGTGCCCATACCCGCGTACTCGGGGGTCTCCTCGGAGCGCTTCCACACGCGGTGGTTGGCGAGCTGCATCGCGGTGAGCAAGCGGTTCTCGTTGCGCGTGAGGTTGAAATCATACCCGAACGGCCAGGTGACGTCGGCGCGGTCGTGCGAGGACTCGACGTACTGCCGCACCATGGCCAGCGCCAGCTCGGCCGCCACTTCGCCAAAACTGTGACCGCCCATTCCGTCGGCCACGGCGAACAGGCTCAGCCGGTCGTCGATCAGGATGCGGTCCTCGTTCTGCGGCCGCGCACAGCCCGTATCGGACAACCCGAAGAACGCCATCACCTTCTTAACCTCGGACTGCGCCAAGTTTCGTCACCATGTCATCCTTTCCGTGAAACAATTTTACCTCTATTTGTCTCGGTTGCAGCAACGGTTCGCCATGATTCGTCGCCCCGGCGGCCGGATGGGGGCAGGGTGGGGCCGTCGATTTTTTACAAATCCGGCGTTTTCGGTCCCCACTATAATGGGAAGACCTTATGGCCCCCCGCGAAAACTGCAAAATCGAAACGCGCTGCCCCGCGCAAACCTGCCGACCGCGCCAAGAGCGCTGGCGGCGCGGTGTGCCTGCTGATCGGAACCCGCAAGGGGGCGTTTTTCCTGCACGGCGATTCGGCGCGGCGCAACTGGAAACTCTCCGGGCCCGCTTTGCTCGGCAACATCGTCCACCATCTGGTGCTCGACCCGCGCGACCGGCGCACCCTGCTGCTCGCCGCCAAAACCGGCCACCTCGGCCCGACGGTGTTTCGCTCCACCGATTTCGGCAAGACGTGGAAAGAGGCGAAGCGGCCGGCGGCCTTCCCGAAAGCTCCGGAAGGACAGCAGGGGCTGGTGCTGCAGCACGTCTTCTGGCTGACGCCGGGCCACGCGAGGGAAAGAGGCGTCTGGTGGGCGGGGTCTTCGCCGCAGGGCCTGTTTCGCTCCGAGGACGGGGGCAGCGCTTGGGAAAGCGTCTCCGGATTCAACCAGCATCCCCAGCGCAAGGATTGGGTGGGCGACCGACAGGAAGCCCCTCCGGACGGGGCAACGCTGCACTCCATCCTGATCGATCCGCGCAACCCCAAGCATATGTACCTCGGGCTTTCAACCGGCGGCTTCTTCGAGAGCGCCACGCAAGGCGCCGACTGGAAGCCGCTGAACGCCGGCTGCGCCGCCGACTTCATCCCCATTCCAGATCCCGAGTACGGACACGATCCGCACTGCGTCGGGCTGCACCCGCTCAAGCCCGATCGTTTGTACCAGCAGAACCACTGCGGCATCTACCGCCTCGACCGCCCCGCGAATCGCTGGGAGCGCATCGGCCGCAATATGCCGAAGGAGATCGGTGACATCGGCTTCGCCATCGCGCTGCACCCGTGCGACCCGGACACGGTCTGGGTGTTCCCCATGGACGGCACAACCGTGTGGCCGCGCACCAGCCCCGGCGGCCGCCCGGCGACGTACATCACGCGTAATGCCGGAAAAACCTGGACGCGCCAGGACAAGGGCCTCCCTAAATCACAGGGCTGGTTTACCGTCAAACGCCAGTGCATGGCGGTCGACGAGCGTGACCCGGTGGGCGTATACTTCGGAACAACGAGCGGAGAGATTTGGGGAAGCCGCGACGAAGGCGAAAGTTGGAGCTGTCTGGCAAGCCACCTTCCCCACATTTATTCCGTCGAAGCAGTGGAGTCGTAGCGATGAAAGTGTTTGTGCCGGCCCCTTTGCGTTCCTACACGGCGGAGAAAAACCTGGTGGAGGCGGGCGGGGCGACGGTGGCGGAGCTGCTGGCAAACCTGGACCACCGCTATCCGGGCCTTCGCTTCCGCATCATCAACGAGCAGGACGGCATCCGCGAGCACATCAAGATCTTCGTCAATCGCGACCTGGTGGACAATCTGGCTGCGCCGCTGCGCTCCGGAGACGAGGTGCAGATCATCTGCGCCCTGAGCGGAGGCTGAGTGCCCGGGGTGCGCGCTCTGCTCGAAGCGCTCGAAGACCACGGCCTGCTGCTCCAGACCGACCCGAAGCTGCCGAGCGTCGCCGTGCTCGTGGCGGGCGAGCCGGTGAAGGGATCGTGGTGGGCGCACCGCAAGGCGCACGACATCTTCCGCGCCACCTGCGAGCTGGCGGACCATCCGGACGTGCTGGTCTCGAAGCTCGTTTCCGGCAAGACGACCCACGTGCATCGCGCGCTCTGGCCGGCTGTGGTTGCCGCAGGCCGCGCGCGCGAGCCATGGCAGCTTGCCGGGCTCTCCCGCGAAGCCCGGGCGCTGCTTCGCCGCGTGGACCGCGAAGGGCGGCTGGAAGCCACCGGCGCCGCCACCCGGGACCTCGAGGGGGTACTGCTGATTTATAGTGAGCAGTTCCACACCGGCGCCGGCTCCCACGCCAAGATCGTCGAAAGCTGGGACCACTGGGCGAAAAGGACGCGTTTCCGCGCCAGGCTGCCCGCCCCCGCCGACGCCCGCCGGCAACTCGAGGCGGCCGTGGGGGCCTTGAACCAGCGCTTCGGCGGCAGGGGCCGGCTGCCGTGGATGGCCCCAGCCGCGGCCGCCCCGAAACTCCGCGCGACCGGCCTCACCTCATCACCGATGATGTAGAATGAGAGCGCCATGGCACGCTACGCGATCCTCGCATCCCTGCTCCTTGCGGGCACGATCGTGCTCGCTTCCCGCACTTCGCCGACCGACCCGCGGCTGAAAAACTCCTTCCGCCGCCCGGAGCGCAACGGCTGGGTTTATGTTCACCTCGAAGGCAAGCCCTCGGAAGTCGGCTTCCAGCACGGCTACTGGCTTGAGCCGGAAATCGAGCGCGGCTTCCGCGACCAGGTTCTGCTCGCCGAGCACGATTCGAAGCGCCCTTGGGCGTTTTTCCGCGAAACGGCCGAGAAAGTTCTCTGGCCGCACATCGAGACGGAGTATCGGGAAGAGCTGGAAGGCATCGCCGACGGCGTGCGGGCGCGCGGCGGCAAGCTCGACATTTGGGACATCGTTGCCCACAACGCCATGGAAGAGCTGTCGGGCTATTACGTGCCGTGGCTCAACAGGCAGCAGCGGGCGTCGGTCAAGGGTGTTCGTGGCGCGCCGGACAGTTGCAGCGCCTTCGTGGCAACCGGCAGCTATACGCGCGACGGCCGCATCGTCATCGGCCACAACAACTGGAGCGACTACGTCGTAGGACAGGACTGGCACGTCGTTTTCGACATCGTTCCCGTTTCCGGTCACCACATCTTCATGGAAGGCTTCCCCGGCATCATCGCCAGCGACGACGATTTCGCCATCAACTCCGCCGGGATCATCATTACCGAGACCACCATCAGCCGCTTCGAAGGCTTCGATCCCAACGGCATCGCCGAGTTCGTGCGAGCGCGCAAGGCTGAGCAGTACGCAGCCTCCATTGACGACTTCGATCGCATCATGCGCGAAGGCAACAACGGAGGCTACGCCAACACGTGGCTCGTCGCCGACCGCAAAACCAACGAAATCGCGCGCCTCGAGCTGGGCCTGAAGAACGTCACGCTCGACCGCACCCGCGACGGCTACTTCGTAGGCGCCAACTATCCCATCAATCCGAAGCTCGCGCGCGAGGAGACGCCGGAATACGACTTGAAAGACCCGAAGGTCAGCGGTAACGCCCGCCG
>DASQHK010000616.1:0-4415 GCA_035632135.1 Bryobacterales bacterium | reverse complement strand
ATCACGGCGACAAAGGCCAGCGCGATGAGAGCCAGCCCGCGCCCCAGCTCATCCAGGCGCCGCTGTAGCGGGCTCGGTTGCGGCTCTGCAGCCCGCATCATTCCGGCGATGCGGCCCAGTTCGGTCCGCATCCCGGTCTGGGTCACCACGGCCTGGCCGCGGCCATAGGTCACGATCGTACCCATGTAGACCACGCTGCGGCGGTCGCCCAGCGGGGCGCCGGCCTTTTCCGGCGCGCGCGGGTCTTTCTCCACGGGCTCCGATTCTCCGGTCAGAACCGCTTCCTGGATCCGCAGATTGAAGCCTTCGATCAGCCGGCAGTCGGCCGGCACGAGATTGCCCGCTTCGAGCAGCACGATGTCGCCCGGCGCCAGCTCGCGAGCCGGGATCTCCCGCACGCGCCCGTTGCGCCGCACTCGGGCGGCAGGCGCGGCCAGCCGCTTCAAAGCGGCCATGGCCTTCTCCGCCCGGTACTCCTGGGTGAAGCCCAGCAGCGCGTTAAGGGCAACGATGGCAAGAATGGCGATCGCGTCGTGGTAATCGCGCAGAGCTGCCGAGATGAGTCCGGCGAGAATCAGGATGCGGACCATGGTGGCGTTCAACTGGCGCCACAGAATGATCCACGGACTTTCGACGCTGCGGTCTTCGATCTCGTTGGGCCCATGCTGCGCCAGGCGGCGAGCCGCTTCGGCCTCGTCCAGCCCGTTTTCCGCATTGGTCGCCAGGCCGGCCAGGATGGCGGCGGTCTCGGCATCGTGATAAGCCGTCGGATCGGTCAGGAACGCCTCCTCGCGTTGCGCCCCCGGCGCGCATTGGGAGCCGCTGCCAGCGCGCGCGGCTCTACTGAGCCGCCACCGTGAGGGAGCGGTTCCTTGTGGGTCAGGATTTCTAACGCACTGCGCTAGCCTGCCGGCCCGCTAATCTGTCGCGCCCGCACGATGAAGCGCCCCGGCGCCGAGCCGACATAATAGAAAGGGTAGCAGGTGACCAGCGTCAGAATCGCTGCGCTCGAAGGCCGGAGGACTTGGACATCGCCAGGCTCGACCACCCGCGTCGACTCGACTGAATACTGATAAGATCCATATAGCGTGGTGAGGGTGATCACGTCGCTCGCGCGGACCTCGCGCAGCTTGCGGAAGAAGGTGTCGCGATGGCCGGCGATCCCGACGTTGCCCTCTTCGCCCGGGAGCGCCGTCCCTGGGATGTGGCCGGCCGCCACTTTCAGGTTGCGTGCCTGGACGCCTTCCACCACCATGACGGAGACGCCAATGCGGGGAATATCGATGCGCCCGATTACAGATCCTTCTCGCGCGGCGAAGCGGAGAATTCTTTGCTGATCGCTCCGGGCCGCCGTCCGGCTCGGTTCCTTCGGCGGCGGAGGGAGACTCAGGCTTTTCTCAAAGCGCCAGCCGGCATAAGCCTGGTAGATCTCAGCGTGAAAATAGGCCGCCGCGCAAAAACCGATTGCCAGGAGCCCCAGCAGAAAAAATGCGGCGCTCGCGCAGCGCAGCAAGCCCTGCGCGCGCGAGCGGCCGCTTTTGAGCCACCGGACCTTGACTCTCATGATGGGCGCATCGCCTGGCGCCGCTGACAGACGCTAGAAACGCCAGAGACGCCAGGCTAAGATGCGTACCGTTAGCCAACGCGCCTGGAGATCGCCCGCAACGCAACTCCCAGACCCAGCGCGGACAGCCCGAGCAGGGCCACGAGTGGAAGCGGACTGGCTGTCTTGGGAAGCTCGGCGGGTGCTGCCGGCGGCTCCGCAACAGGAGCCGTTCTCTCAGCCGGCTTCGCCTGCACCACCTGCTCCACCTGGACTTCCTTCTTCTCCGGCGTGATCGCTACCACCGGAGCCTCCTCGAGCTGCTGGGGTGTCTCCGTAGGCGTCACCTCCGCAGCCAGGACGGGCTCATGCGTAGCTACAGCCAGTTCCATCGCTCTTGCTTTCGGATAGACGAATTCCTGGCCGAAGCTGTCGCCCGGATAAAACCAGGCCTTCACCCCCTGGGGCGCGCTGGCGGCTCGCTCCCCAAATCGCACGATGGTTTCACCGGTCGGTTGCAGCCGGTAATCCGGGATCGCCAGAATCGTGGCGTAAATGTGGGTCTCGTCAGCGTTGAACACCTGCACAATGTGCCGGTTCGACAACGAATCCGCCAGCTTGAACACGTAAGTGCCGGCCGGCAGCACCATGCCTGGGATCTCCACAGGCTGGCTGAAGGTCATGGTTGTCTTCTTGTTCCACTGGTCTGCTTGACCCGGAAAGATCGCAAACAGCAGCGCGCAGCAGAACGCCATTGCTACTCTCTTGGACACGCTCATATCGTTACTTCTCCTCTCTCTCATTTTTTGGGTGGTCGATATAACCGAGAGCAACTATCGGGCCACTTTCTCTATTTCGCTCGCTACTGCACAAACACGGCCTGGAAGCTCCGGCTGGAGAAAGCTTCGGACGCTTTGCAGCCCGTTCCGCGGCCTGCAAAGAAGTCTTCGCTACCGGAAGCTCCCGAGGCGGGATTCGGCTCCTCATCGCATTCCGGCAAGCGTCGCAGGCTGGGCTTCTTTCTCTGCTCCTGTTTTTCCTTGGCCGGCAACTGCCGCAGCCGCTCCTTGATCTGATGAAACTCCTTCGAATCCACCTTCAGTTGCTCCTGCTTCGGAAGATATTCGATCTCGCTGAACGTGCTGACGATGCGCTCGAAGAACGGCGGATGGGTTCGGAAGAAACTCGCCGACTTGACGTAGCCTTTCTCGCTGGCCATCTTGTCGAAAAAGGTGATGAAGCCCCGGGGGTCGTAGCCGGAGCGCCACGCGTACTGCGCTCCCAACTGGTCGGCCTCGGCCTCGTATTCCCGGTTCACGCCGAGCAAAGCCAGGTTGAGCGCCATGCCCAGCCCGAAAAATCCGTACTGCAAGGCGTAGTAAGTGCCAATACCCGCCACCCCGCCGGTGAAAATCACCGCGGCCACATTGGCCACCTGGTAGATGATGTTGGCAATGGTGGCCCGCTTCATCATCCGCGCCCCGTGACGCGCCGCCACGTGCGCCAGCTCGTGGGCAATCACACCAGCCAGTTCTGATTCCGTCTCTGCTTTCTCCAGCAGCCCCGTGTTCACAAACAGGAAGCCTCCCGGCAAGGCGAAAGCGTTGATCTCTTTGCTTTCGAGCACGGTCGCGCGCGCCGGCACCGTGAGGTCCGAGCTGGCGGCGACGGCTTCCGCCAGCCGCCGCACATACTCCTGGATCTGCTTGTCTTCCATCTCGGGCGGCATCAGCCCGTACATCTTCAGATCCCGCACCGCCTCTTCGCCGGCCTTTATGTCTTTTTCCTGCCCTTCGCTGATCTTGCGGACGCCGATATCTTCGATGTCGCCGTAGCGGCGCTGGCGCGCTTTGCCCGCGGCTAGAGTCTGCTCAATCTCTTTTCTCTTTGCCGGCCACTGCTGGATGAGGTCGAGCTTGGCGGCCTTGTTGGCGAAGGCAACCGGAACTCCGTTTTGCCGCTCGGTCTGCTTTTGGTGAAGCTCGCCTTCGAGTTTCAAAATGCGGCAGTGCAACTGGCGGCGCTGCTCGGTCATCGCGTCGGTGTCGCGGGAAGCCGCTTTGCTCAAGGCCGCTAGCTGTTTTCGCGCTTCTTCGGCTTGCCTTTTCAGCTCTTTCTCTTGCTGTTCGAGCCGCTTCTGCTCCGCTTCCTTCTCCTTGTCCAACTGCTTCTTGAAGTCGTCCGCCTCTTTTTCGGAAACCCTCGCGGAAGGCGCGACCTCGAGCAGGTCGAGATAGGATCGGTTCACCAGCTCGGCCAGGGGAGTGGTCTGGGGAATCACCGCGGCCTGCTGGGTTCCGGCAAGGAGCGCAGACAGAACCACGGCCACTATCTTTTTCATAGAGCGCTCCGCGAACATCACTGGTGGCGCCGCAAGTAACGGGCCGGAGATAGCCAGACCCCGGACGGGGGCCGACACCGCTATCTTTCGCTGCCGGAAAGCCCCCGCCGCGAGAGGGCCCCTTTCTTGCTCGGGTTGGTCTTATATGTATGCACCCAACGGGTGGGCGATTTCGCGCACCCGACGCCGTCGTTTCCCGCCGCGGACCGGGTGCAATTGCCGCACCACAGTGATAATGTCCCCCTTTGGCCTCCTAAGGAATCAACCCGCTGGTTCGAGGGGGACGAGTTGGAATCCGAGCGCCCTGACTTTGGCTCGTAGTTTCGCCTCCTGACGTTTCTGATACCGAAGTTGATGAGCAGCAAAGCGGCTCTCATCGAATTCTTGACCGGTGGTCACCAGGTGGAAGAGGATGCGAGCCAGTTTGTGGGCGGCGGCCGTGATGGCTTTCGGAGCGCCGAGTTTGGCCCGCAGGCGTCGATAGAAGTCACCGAGGGCGCTCCTGCTATGGTGGAGAGACTGCGCCGCCAT
>DASQHK010000615.1:0-1656 GCA_035632135.1 Bryobacterales bacterium | reverse complement strand
GAAACTGGTCATGCGGCCCACGCCCCCGAACTTCGGAGGCTTATCGGGAACGGTGCCAAGTTGCTCCCCGGGAATGTTCCAACCGGCTTTCTCCCCGAAGCCGAACAGCTTCACGTATTGCCGCACGCGCTGGAATCCGAGCGCTTCGCCCAGGCGCGCGAAGAAAACGTTGTTGGAGATGGCCAGCGCGTCGGTCAGGCTCATGTACCATTGCCGACCCAGGCGCAGCTTGGTGTTGAGGCTGATGATGCCTTCGTTCAAAGCGGCGAAGGCCACCGGCAGCTTGACCGTAGAACACGGGGTAAAGCCGCCCGCCAGGGCCAGTTTCTGGTTCACCATGGAGAGAATCCGGCCCGTGTTGGGATCCACCACCACAACGCTGCCGTTCAGCGGGCCCAGCGCGTCGACGGCGGCTTGCCGCACCGTGAGATCCTCACCGTCGACCATGTCGCCGGCGGTGGAATCGCCCGTGGATGGCTCCGTCCAGGTTTGCCCGGCGGACTTGGGCCGGGCGCGTCTCCGATGCCGGGTCGAGACCGCAGCCGGCGCCGTGAGCGTAAAAACAACTATGCATATCATCAATAGGGGAAGAAAACCGATTCGAGTTCGTTGCACGCAGCTCCTGTTCCTCAAAGAAAAATTGGGACGCACGCTATCTGTCGCTCTCGACGAGGCCGCATCCCAGCGCCCCGCCGTCACTTTCATTCTCCAGACATTGGGGGCCCGAAGTCAAGGCCGCCCCTGTCCCTGCGGCCGCTTGAGCGCTCGACATCTGTATTCCAATCGGCAGCGTCACTGCTTTTCCTTCAGGGCTTCCAGTTGCTGCCGCAGGCTCTCCACCTTGGGTCCGAGGTCCGCCCCGGCGGCGGCCATGGCCAGATCGACTGTCGCGGCGTCGAGGCGTTGCTGCCAGATCTCGGCCGGCTGGCCCGCCTGCTTGCCGCGCTCGGCCAGCAGCAGGTTGAATCGTGCCCGCTCGAAGTTCGCCAGCGGCCCTTGCGGGGTGCTGCCGAAACGGGAAACGAAGGCGTCCAGCCGCTCCAGGTGAGCCTGGATCTCCGCCTCCGGCGCAGAGTCGGCCGGGCTGAATAACTGCAAGAGGTAAAGCGCCGTGTCCGGCTTATCGCTCGACCAGTTGCCGAGATCGGCTACGGGGACAAAACCGGGCGTGTATGCCTTTGCTCCTGCGCCGTACTGCACCTCTACCCATTGTTGATCCCTAGCGTCTGGCAGGCGGAGGATGTTGACGCGGGCGCCTCTCTTCAAAGAAGCAATTTCCTTCGCGCCCGGATTCGAAGAGGCCAGCACGCGGGACGAGAAGGCGACGACTTCGGCGGAGCCGGCGGCAGGACTCAGATGGGCTGCGGACCGGATGGAGTGGCCGATCAGCGCTGCCACGATCAGCACGCCCATTCCGATCGAAGCGAGCGTCCATCGCTGGGCGGAGCTGATCTCGCCGCGCGGCAAAGGCGAAAGTTGCGGGGCACGTGCCATTGGCGGCGGGCGCATGGCTGGTGTGGCCGCGGCCGCCCCTGCGATCGGGCCTTCCGGTGGGGTGAGGGACGGCAGGCGCGGCAGCGGAGCCTTCGGTGGAGGCTCTTCGGCCGCCGGGGTGTCGCGCGGCGCGGGCGCTGACGCGGCCTGCGGCGGGTCCTT
>DASQHK010000614.1:0-2122 GCA_035632135.1 Bryobacterales bacterium | reverse complement strand
CCCCAATCTCCCCGGCAACGCCAACAATTTTTTCTCCAACCAGACCGAGCGCATCCGCAACGACCAGTCCAACTTTCGGGTGGACGAGAAGCTCTCCGATCGCGACTCCATGTTCGCCCGCTTCAGCTTCTCGCAGGACCTGAATCTGCTGCCCGCTCCGCTGCCGCCCCCGGCCAACGACCCCAGCCAGGTCTTCCCGCGCACGCGGCAGCTTGCGCTCAGTGAAACACATCTGGTCTCGAGCAACAAAGTCAACGAATTTCGCTTCGGCTTTACGCGCTCCTTTGTCAACCAGGACATCTCCGGCCCGCGCCTGTTTGAGCAGTACGGCATTCTGGGCACGCCCGCCGCCGGCCGGGTCCGCGGCCTGCCCACCTTCGCCGTCTCGGGTCTCGCCACCATCGGCACCGCCGCTCCCGGCGGGCAGCTCATTCCGGCCACGGGCAGCGGAAATCTCCCCATCACCAAGGCGAGCAACGTCAGCCAGTTCCTGGACAATTTCTCGATTGTCAGCGGACGCCACACGATCAAGACCGGCGCCGACATCCAGTTCGTACAGTACAACGTCAATACCACCCTCAACGCCCGCCCCGCCTTCACCTTCAACGGCACCTTCACCCAGGACCCGCAATCCCGCCCCCGCACCGGCGACCCGTTGGCCGATTTCCTCCTCGGCTATATGAGTAATACCAACGTCTCCACTCCCGGCGTCTCCGGCTTGCGCCAGCGCATCTTCCAGGGCTACATCCAGGATGACTGGAAGGTCTCCCGGAAGCTCACCCTGAACCTCGGCCTGCGCTACGAGCTGCCGAAGCCGTTCTTCGAGGTCAACGGCCGCCAGAGCAACCTCATCTTCGAGCCCGGCAGCCCGAAATACTTGCAGCTCGTGCAGGCGAAGGACGCCGCCTCCGTCGGTCTTGGCGCCGCGCTCATCAACCCCGACTACAACAACTTCGCGCCGCGCCTCGGCCTCGCCTACGCGCTCACGCCGAAAACCATCCTCCGCGCCGCCGGCGGCGTCTTCTACGGCCGCGACGAGAACATCGGCGTCGATGCTCGCCTGGTGAACAATCCGCCCTTCTTCGTTCGCGTGACGTATCCCGCCGATCAGATTCATCCCGCCGCCGGCCCGCACGGCGAGCTGCTGCTGTTGCAGAACGGCATTCCGCCTGACACGCTCGATCCCACCAACGCGGTCAATCCCCAGGTGCGGGCCTGGCCGCGCCAGTCGCCGACGCCCTACGTGATGCAGTGGAACTTCGATATCCAGCGTGAACTGCCCGGCAACATTGTTTGGGAGACTGCCTACACCGGCTCGGGCGCGCGCAAACTCTACTTTCTGCTAAACCGCAACACGCCGCTGCCCGGCCCCGGCCCCATCGATCCGCGACGCTCATTCCAAGGCTACGGCGACATCAACAACTACGGCCCCTTCGTCCGCTCCAGCTACAACGCGCTGCTGGTGAAGGCCGAGAAGCGCTTCTCGCGGGGCATGAGCTTCCTCGCTTCTTACACTTACGGCCACTCCATCGACAACGGCCGCAACAACAACGATAACCGCGACCCCGGGCCGGAAAACCCGCGCTGCCTCGACTGCGACCGCGCCAGCTCCAACTTCGACGTGACGCACCGGTTCGTGGCCAGCTATCTCTGGGCGCCGCCGTTCCGCTCGCCGCTGCTGCGGGGCTGGCAGCTTTCCGGTATTACTGCGATGCAGAGCGGCCTGCCCTACTCTGTCACCCTCAACGTCGACAACACCAACTCGCTCGCCGCCGCCCGCCCGGACCGCCTCCACGACGGCTCGCTCTCCTCGGGCCAGCGCAGCATTCAAAGCTGGTTCGATCTCTCGGCGTTCGCCACGCCCGCCGGCTACGCCTTCGGCAACTCCGGCCGCAACATTTTGCGCGGCCCCGGCCGTGTCAATTTCGACGCCGCCCTCGCCAGGACGTTCTCTTTGCGCGAGCGCTGGAAGCTCGAGTTCCGCGGCGAGTTCTTCAACCTCTTCAACACCCCGCAGTTTGACCTGCCCAACTCCACGCTCGGCGTTCCCGCCGCCGGCCAGATCAACGGCACGATCACGCCGATGCGCCAGATTCAATTCGGTTTGCGAGTGGAGTTCTGA
>DASQHK010000613.1:0-6415 GCA_035632135.1 Bryobacterales bacterium | reverse complement strand
CTGGAATTGCATTTCGATGGATATGGACTGGTTGAGCGGCTGCACCCGGACGATGAGCCGCCGGGAGCCGCTCAGCTTGCCCTCCTCCGGGTTGTAATTCACCTGGAAGGAAACCTGGCCTCGCGGCGGAATGGTTCGGTCGGGCATGACCAGCCGGAAGCCGGGCAGGCCGACGCCCTCCACCTCGAGCTTGAGCGAGCCGGGAAGGTTGTTCTTCACCACCACGGTTCGGGTGATTGCCTCCTGCCCCTTGGGAAACACCAGCTTCAAAGGCTCCACTTGAAACGCGCCGCTGGAAAGCGCTTCGAGGTTGGGGCGCTGCGGCGGAAGCTCCGCGTCCTTGGCCGGATCTGAGAATTGCATGTGTCCAAAGGCAGTGTCTTTGTGGGGCTCGATGTGCAGGAACCACTGGCCACCGGACAACCTCCATTCGCCGGTGACCGGCATGTAGATGCCATTCCTGCCCGTAAAGGGCGTCAGCTCGAGGCAGGAGACGAGCACCGTGGCGGACTCGAAGTCTGGAGAAAAATCGAAGCTCTCGATCCGGTAGCCACGGATCTTTTGCTTGGACATGTTGTAGAACAGGTCGCGCCCGCTCTCCTCGACGAGGCTCTCCGCCTGGCGAAACTTGCCCTCCTGGAAGAAGGTGTAGAACTCGTTGACGCGGGCGCGCAAGGCAGCTTCCACGTCCGGGGGAGCTTTGCGAAACGTTTGCGAGACAGCCGGCCACACAGCGAACAGAGGCAAGGCAAGGAACAACATTCTGCGCATAACTCAATTATAGCCGAGCGTGCGCGGCGGCATCTCGTCCCAGAGAAGGCGGTGCGGGACCGGCGGGACGGGGAAAGGCCCTTCTCAGCCTCGCTCGGTTCACCGGGCGCAAATCCGCGAGCGTTGGGCACGCGATGGGCCCGTTGGTGAAAGGGCCTTGGCGCAGCGCTAACGATACTGGTCGCGGTGGGTGACCTTGACGTGGTAGCCGGCGGCGGCGAGGTTGCGGGTGATGGCGTCGGCAATGAGCACGGAGCGGTGATGGCCGCCGGTGCAACCGAAGCTGATGGTGAGGTAGCTCTTGCCCTCCTGGGCATAGTGCGGGATGAGGTAGATGAGCAGCTCGGAGATGCGGCTGATGAACTCGCGCGTTTGCGGGAAAGAGCGGATGTAGCGAGCCACCTTGGGGTGGCGGCCGGTGAGGTTCTTGAAGGCGGGAATGTAGTTGGGGTTGGGGAGGAAGCGAACGTCGAAGACCAGGTCGCTATCGGGGGGCACGCCGTGGCGATAGCCGAAGCTAGTGAGGGCCACGAGCATGGAACTGGTTTGGGCGGCGCCGCCGAAGCGGTCGCGCACGAAGCGGCGCAGCTCGTGGACGTTGAATTTCGAGGTATCGATGACGACGTCGGCGAGGCGGCGGATGGGGGCGAGCTGCTCGCGCTCGGCGCGGATGCTGGCCAAAATAGTATCTTCAGTACCTAGAGGATGCGGGCGGCGAGTCTCGCTGAAGCGGCGCTGCAGAGCGTCGTCGCTTGCTTCCAGGAACACGAGCTGTACGGCGAGCTGGCGGCGCAGGGCGCGGAGCATGGAAGGCAGGCGGGCGAGCGCGACGCCCTCGCGAATGTCCACCACCAGCGCGGCCTGGCGGATCTCGCGCGAGCGGCGCGTAAGCTCGGCGAACTTGGGAATCAGATCGACGGGCAGATTGTCGACCGAGTAGAAGCCGAGATCCTCCAGCACTTTCAGGACGGAGCCCTTGCCGGAGCCGCTGAGGCCGGTGATGATGGCGAGCTGGGGAAGGGCCGGAGGCTGCGATGCGGCCGGCGCACGCCGGGGGCCGGCGGAGGAAGACGCCCGCGCACGCCGAGGGAGACTGGCCGCGGCGGCGACCGGCGGGCGGTGGCTGGACCGGGGCATGGCCGCCTCAGCCTTCGATCAACTCGAGGTCCCCGTCGCGGCGGCGAAATAGAACCGACAGACGGCCTTTCTCGGCGTCCTGATAAACGACGCAGTCCAGATCCTCGTGCTCGAGTTCCAGGGCCGCTTCTTCGAGGGTCAGCGGCTTGGCGGAGAGCCTGCCGGAGGGCGCGAGCGACGAAGATGCGCCCACCGGGGGGCGGCGGCGCAACGGATTTCCATTGCGCCGGGGCGCGGGTCCGGCCGAGACGGAGGGCGCGCCTGCGGCCTCCGCGCCGGCTTCCGCTTCCATCTCACGCCCCGACTTATCGCGGCGCTTCTTTTCGCGCCACTTTTCCTTGTTGCGGATGATCTGTTTTTCCAGCTTGTCGGCGGCCGCCTGCACAGCGGCCAGCGGGTCCGGGCCGGAGCATTGCACCACCGTGGTGTTGCGGTGGGCGTGAAGCGTCACCTCGGCGACGTGAAGGCGCCGCTCCTGGGAAAGGATCACGTGGGCTTCCGGCTCGAGCCTTCCGCCCAGGATCTTCTGGATCTTCTGGAACTTGGCATCCAGCTTCTTCAGCAGCGCTTGCGGCAGCTCTATCTGTCTTGATGTGTAATGGATGTTCATGACCGGCCCCCGGGGATCAAGAGAATCAGCTCTTAATGCGGCGCTGGTGGGTGGAAGGAATTTTCATATCCTCGCGGTATTTGGCCACCGTCCGGCGAGTAACCATGATGCCTTGGGATTGCAGAATATGAGTGATCTGATCGTCGGTGAACGGGCGGGCGCGGTCCTCCTCCTCGATGAGCTTCTTGACCTTTCGCTTCAAGATCAGTAATGACGTGGACTCGCCGGCCGGCCCTTGCACCGCCTCGGAGAAAAAGTAGCGAAGCTCGAAGACGCCCTGGGGCGTGTGGACGTACTTATTGGCCACGGCCCGCGAGACGGTCGAAGGATGCACGCCGACCTCCTCGGCCACTTCTTTGATCATCATGGGCCGGAGGGAATCGATGCCGCGATCGAGGAACTCGCGCTGGCGGCCGATGATGGCCAGGCAGACCTTGAGGATGGTCTGCTTGCGCTGCTCGATGTTTCGCATGAGCTGGATGGCCGAGCTCCAGCGCTCCTTGACGTAGTTGCGCACTTCCTTGGTCGAGCCGCCATCGCGCTCGAGCAGGCCGCGGTACTGGCGGTTGAGGCGCAACTGCGGCAGGTCGTCGTCGTTCATAACGACCTGGTAATCCTCATCGACCTTGACGAAGGCTACGTCGGGCTCGATCAGGCGCGCGCCTTCGGTCGAGTAGCGCTGGCCGGGCCGGGGGTTGAGCTTCTTGATGACCTCCAGGGCCTTCTCGATGTGCGCCTGCGGGCGGCCGAGCGCCTTGGCGAGACTCTTGGTATCGCGGTTCTCGATCAGCGCGATGTGGTCGGAGACGATCTGCCAGGCTACGCCACCCTCGGCGCCGAGGCTGCGAAGCTGGATGAGGAGGCACTCGCGCAGATCGCGGGCCGCCACGCCCAGCGGATCAAACTCCTGCACCAGCTTGAGGGCTGCCTGGGCGTCTTCCAGGCTCACTTTCGCGCCTTCGGCCACCTCTTCGAGAGCGATGGTGAGGTAGCCGTCGTCGCTGAGGTTGCCGATGATGAGGTCGGCCGCCTGCGCGACCGGCTCGGTGGCATTGGCCAGGCTGAGCTGCCAGTTGAGGTGATCGCTCAGACTGGTGGGAGTGGCCAGGAACGTTTCGAACGAGGGCCGCTCGATGACCTCCGAGGCGGGCGATTTGTAGCCGGGATCGAGATACTCGTCGAAGAAAGAGCCGAAGTCAATTTCATCGAAAGGATCTTTGGATTCCAGGGCGTCCTTGGCGGGCTCGGCTTCCGCCGGGGCTTCGGCGGGTGATTCGCGGAGCGCGGCGGAGGCGAGGCCGTCGAGAGAAGTCATCTCCAGCGGGGCTTCCATCTCGGCGGCCGACTCGGCGCGCAACTCCGCAGCCGCGTCGGTTCCCGCCGCATCCAGGATCTGCTGGTCAGCGGGATCGGTGACCCGCTCGTCCTCCAGATCCAGCTCCTCGGGGGTGCGATCCTCGGCGGCGGAGGTTTCGTCTTCGGCGGCTTCTTCCAGGACCGGGTTTTCGACCAGCTCCTGGTTAATCATTTCCTTCAGTTCCAGCTTGTTCAGGGCCAGGACGGTGACCATCTGAACCAAGCCGGGCGTCAGAATCTGCTTCTGCGCCAAACGCAGTGACAACTTGGGCTGCACCAGCATCCTGCAATTATTATACCAGTGGCGTGCGCGCGGGTTGCGCTTAACGCAACGAGAAGGTTTCGCCCAGGTACACCCGCTTGACTTCGGGGTCGCGGCCCAGCTCGGAGGGCGGGCCGGAGCGGAAAATGCGGCCGTTGTTGATGATGTAGGCCCGGTCGGTGACGGTGAGGGTCTCGCGGACGTTGTGGTCCGTGATGAGGATGCCGATGCCCGATTCCCGCAGGCCGGAGATGATGCGCTGCAGCTCCAGCACCTGCTTGGGATCGATGCCGGAAAACGGCTCGTCGAGGAGAAGGAACTGGGGCGAGATGACCAGGGAGCGGGCGATTTCCACGCGGCGGCGTTCGCCGCCCGAGAGCTGGTAGGCCTTGCTGTGGCGGACCGTTTCGAGGCCGAGCTGTTCGATGAGGTTTTCGAGCCGCTCGCGGCGCTCGTGCTCGGGAATGGAGAGTGTCTCGAGAATGGCGAGCAGGTTCTCCTCAACCGAGAGCTTGCGGAACACGGAAGGCTCCTGGGGCAGGTAGCTGATGCCGCGGCGGGCGCGCTGGTACATGGGCAGGTCGGTGATGTCCTCGTCGTTGAACCAGACGCGGCCGGAGTCGGCGCTGATCAGGCCTACGATCATGTAGAACGAGGTGGTCTTGCCCGCGCCGTTGGGGCCGAGCAGCCCAACCACCTCGCCCAGGCTGACCGAGACGGACAGATCGTCTACGATCTTGCGGCCGCGATAGGCCTTGGAGAGAGACTCTGTGTGCAGTGTGCCCATGAAAAAAAGCGGACCCACAGATAAACACGGATGAACACAGATTGTTCTTTTTTATCTGTGTTTATCTGCGTTCATCTGCGGCGCCCGGGGTCTTCAGTTTCGCTTCAGTCTCTGATGGGTTTCAGAGCGGGCGCCGGGTCCTCCGTTCACCAGCAACCGATCATCATCGACGTAGTAGGTCAATTCGGCGCCCTTGGTCGAGCCGCGCCCTGGCTGCTCGATGGTGGGCGTGCCGCCGCGCAGGGTGATTTTTTCTTCTCCGGAGAAATACTCGGCTTGCTCGGCGCGGGCGCGGCGCGGGGCGCCCTTCTCGGGGGCGGTTTCGACGAGGTCGACATGATTGCGGGCCAGCAGGCGCTCGATTCTCGACTCGCCGCGCTGCACGTCTTGCTGCGGGCGGAGGAAGGCCTCCAGCTCGCCGGAGCGAATGAGCATGCGATCGCGGTGCATGACGACGCGGCCGGTGTAGTAGGCGCGGCGGTCGGCGTCGGTGTAGAGCAGGGAATCGGCGGTGACGGTGACCAGGCGCGGAACACTTTGGGGCGCGGCGGCTCCCGCCGGCGCTCGGGCTGCGGCAGGGGCGGGCGATTGATCCTCAACCAGAATGCTGACCACGTTTCCGTTGGCGTGCAAGGTGCGCTCGTTGCGGTCGAGGTCGATTTCCTGCGCCTGGACGCTGTTGCCCTCCTGCCAGAGCCGCGCCGAGCCGTGATAGTGCAAGATGGTGTTGTGCTGCTCGGCGTCGAAACGCTGCGCGGTGGCGTGCATGGGCTGCTCGGAAGAGAACAGTGAATCGGAGCCGGCGCCGGGCGCCGAGCCAGGCTGAGGTCTGGCGCTATCGTTGTGGGTGGAGGTGACATTGCCTTCGGCGTGCAAGCGGTCCTGTTTCTGATCGAGGACCACGAGATCGGCCGTGGTCATGGACGTCGCGTCCCAGACGCGGGCGGCGGTGTCGAGGGTGAGGCGGTCGTTAACCGGGTCGTAGCGGGCGCCACCGGCCTGGGCCTTGCGCAGCCCCTCTTCGTAGCGGAAATTGTGCCACTGCCGCAGTTCCTTCATCTGGCCGGTTTGAGGATCGAAGAAGGCCTGCAGGTCGTCGCTCCAGGTGAGGCGGGGAGCAGCGCCGGGTTTGGCTGCGGCCGGCGGATCACTGCGCAGTTGCACCTTGCCCACCGCGTGAAGCTGATCGAGGCGGTTCCCGGGCTGATATTGCGCAGAAATGCGCGCGGCGGTGAGCGTTCGCTTCCACTGTGACGGCTGATTGGGGAGGAAGTCGAGCACGCCGGGCGTGAGCGTCTCGACGGTTTGCACGTCGCGGCCGCCGGGCCGCAGGGTGACCTTGACCATGTCTGCCTGGAGGATTTTGGTCTCCGGCTGCGGCTTGTCCTTGGGGACCGCGGGGACGCTTTCGACGCGCGCGTTCGTGCGGACGAAAGCGGTGGAAAGTTCGCTCTCGGTGGCGCCTGGAGGCGTGGTGAATTCCAGGTCGACG
>DASQHK010000612.1:0-6659 GCA_035632135.1 Bryobacterales bacterium | reverse complement strand
GCGGACGGTCACGGAATCCACGTCCTTTCCGTGGAGCGCCTGTTGCTCGAAAAGGAGCGGCAATCTATCGCCGAACTCCAGGCTGTGGCGCAGCGGCGCCTGGCGGAGCTGGAAGCGTAATGACCGCGGAATCTTCTTCTCTCGTAGCCGACCCCCACTACGGGCCGCTGAAAGAACATCTGATCCGCTCGACCGGACTTGCCTACTATACAGACAAAGACGAGGACCTGGCGGGGCGGATCGGCCGGCGCCTCGCCGCCCTGGGCATGCGCGACTGCGCCTCCTATCTCGACATTCTCCACGATCCGGAAAAAGGGGAGGGCGAGCTCGCCGCTCTGGCGGCCGAACTGACCATCGGAGAAACCTATTTCTTTCGCCACAGCGAGCAGTTTGACGCCCTGCGGCAAATCGTGCTGCCGGACATTCTCGAACGAAACCGGGCGAGCCGCCGGCTGCGCATCTGGAGCGCCGGGTGCGCCACGGGGGCGGAGCCGTACTCGGTGGCGGTGTTGCTGCGGCGCGACCTGGTGGACCAGATTGCCGGCTGGGAGGTGACCATCCTGGGAACCGATGTGAACCGCTCCTTTCTCGCGCGCGCCCGGGAGGGGCGGTTTGAGGAGTGGGCGCTTCGCGCCACCTCGGAAGACCTCAGGCACTGCTGCTTTGAGCGGCAAGGAAACTCTTGGGCGCTCCGGCCCGAGTACCGGGAATGGGTTTCGTTTCAATACCACAACCTGGCCAAACACCCTTTCCCATCGCTGGTTCACAACCTGGCGGCCTTCGATCTAATCCTGTGCCGCAACGTCATGATTTACTTCGGGCCGGCTGTGATTGCCTCGATCGTGGAGCGTTTTGAGGAATGTTTAGTCGGAGGCGGGTGGTTGGTGGTTGGCCACGCGGAACCGAACACCGAGGTCTTCCGGCAGTTTCTAACTGTGAACGCGCCGGGCGCAACCTTGTATCAAAAGGCCGCTGGTTATCAGAAGGCCGCTGCGGTCCCAGCGCCGCTGCCGAACGTTGCCTCAACCTGGCTGCCGATTCCGCCAGCCGTCCCGCCGACGCCGGCAATCGAGTTGCCCTACGCTGCACTCCCCGCGCGGCAAGCTCCGGAGCCCAAGCCATCGCCGCGGGCCTCCCCGGATGACCTCCGCCCCGATGACCTTCCCACGGTTCTGGCGCTCGCCGACCGGGGCGACTGGGCAGCCGCCTCGGCGTGCTGCCGGCGTTTGCTCGAAGCCGATGGCCTGGACCCGGCGGTCCATTTCTATCACGCCTTGATCCTCGAGCAGTTGGGATTTCCGGGAGAAGCGGAGTTATCTCTGCGGCGGGTCCTCTATCTCGATCGCGGCTTTGTCCTGGCGCACTATCACTTGGGGCTGTTTCTGCAAAAGAACAGGAACGCGGCGCAGGCCGTGCGCTCGTTTGAAAACGTCCTCGAGCTTCTCTGCCGTGAGGACGACGGGGCCGTTTTTCCCGGCTCGGACGGCATGACGGTGGCCGACCTGAAGGAGCTAACCCGGATGCATCTGGAGGTCTTGCGGGGCGAGGTTTTGCCTAGGGAGCGCGCTGATGGTTAATTGGGCCGAAGTTCGGGCACGGCTCGAGAGGAGCGGGCAAGCTCTCGACGAGGCGGTGGCCCATGATCCGCAGCGCCTCGAAGCGGTCTTTCGCGAGCGAGCCGCTCGTCTGGCCAAGCCCCATGCGTTCGCCACGGGCGCCCCGGCCGGGACGTGGATGTTCATCTTCCGGCTGGGGATGGAGCGCTACGCGATCGCCCTCCACGATCTGACGGAAGTTATCTCCAACCCCAAATGCACGCCGGTTCCCGGTTCTTCGCCGCGACTGGCCGGGGTGATCAACCTGAAGGGTGAGATCCGGCCCGTCTGGGACCTGGCCCGCTTGCTCCAACTCGGCGGAAAACAACGGGAACAAAGCGGCTGTGTCTTGCTGGTCCGGAAAAAGGGGCGCGAAGTCGGACTGTGGGTGGACGCGGCGGAGCAGATCCGGCTTCTTCGGCCAGGGCAGTGGCAACAACCAGGGGAGCGCTCCCCATACCTCCAGGGAGTCACCTCCGACGCGGTCATGATCCTCGATACGGAAGTATTGCTCGAAAAGGAGTTCTGTCGATGAACTTACGCATAGGCGCAAGAATTTTGCTGGGCTTTGGATTGGCGCTGCTGATTTCGGCGATCGTCAGCGTCGTTTCCTACCGCAGCACGGTCGAGCTGGTGGACTCTGCCGACTGGGTGGCGCACACGCACCAGGTTCGAGAAAAGCTGGCGGACGTGCTCTCTGCGCTCAAGGACGCCGAAACCGGGCAGCGGGGTTTCCTCATAACGGGCCAGGAGCGCTATCTGGAGCCATATGACGCCGCCCTCCAGTTGATAGACCGTGACATCCAGGACGTGCGCCAGTTCACCGCCGACAACCCGGTGCAGCAGAAGAACGTCGAGACTTTACAGACCGTGGCGAACGGCAAGCTTGCGGAGCTGCGGCAAACGATGGAGTTGCGGAAGCAAAAAGGATTTGATGTTGCGTTGAAAGAGGTCCTCACGGATAAGGGGAAGGCCCTTATGGACGACGCTCGCCGGGTCGTTCGCGACATGGAAGAGGAAGAAAACCGGCGGCTGAAACAACGAGATGAGCAGCAGAAGGCGAGCGCCCGCGCAACGACCACCGTAATCGTTTTCGGAGGGCTGCTGTCGGTAGTGCTGGTTGGTATCGCCGGCGCCGTAATCCAGCGATCGATCACCCGCCCCCTGGCGGCGTTCATGCAGTTTGTGGAGCGCGTGGGCCAAGGCGACCTGACGCAGCAGGCCCCGATTTCCCGTGGCGACGAGCTGGGCGATCTGGGCCGCAGCCTGAACCAGATGGTTACCGGCCTCAAGGAAGTGGCCGGGCAGACGCGCGGCGCCGCCGAGAACCTGAAGGGAGCCACGGCGGAAATTCTGGCGTCAACCCAGCAGCAAGCTTCGAGCACCGGCGAGCAGGCGGCGGCTGTGCAGGAGACCACGGCTACCATGGCGGAGATCAGCCAGTCGGGCGCGCAGATCTCCGAGCGGGCCAAGCAGGTGGCGGCGGCGGCCGAAGCGACCTCGGCAGCCAGCAACGCCGGTCTGCAGGCTGTGCAGGGCACCACCCGGACAATCGAAGCGATCCGCGAGCAGGCGGAAGCGGTGGCTGAAAACGTCGTCGTGCTCAGCGAAAAAACCCAGGCGGTCGGCGAGATCATCGCCACGGTCAACAACATCGCCGAACAATCGCACTTGCTCGCCTTGAACGCCGCCATCGAAGCGGCGGGCGCCGGGGAACAGGGAAGCCGATTTTCGATCGTGGCCAACGAAATCAAGAATCTGGCTGACCAGTCGAAAGAGGCGACCGTGCAGGTGCGGTCGATCCTGGGCGACATCCAAAAAGGCATCAACAGCTCGGTAATGCTCACCGAGGAGGCGGTCAAGCGGGCGGAATCGGGCAAGCAGCAGGCGGATGTCGCTGACCGGACGATCCGGCAGTTGGCCGAAAACATTCAGCAGAGCTTGCAGGCTTTTCAGCAAATCGCGGCTGGCGCGAACCAGCAGCAAATCGGGTTCGACCAGGTGATGCAGGCCGTCCGCAACATCGGCCAGGCCAGCGGACAGACGGCCGACAGCACCCGCCAGTTGGAAAAAGCAGCGGCCGGCCTGAACGCGCTGGCGGACCAACTGCGGAAGGTAGTGGTGGAGAGATACCGGCTTTGAGGGAATTGAATCAGAAGCTGCTCGCCGTCTTTCAAGTCGAGCACAAAGAGCACCTCGAACAGATTCGCTCACTTCTCGAGCATCTGGAGAAAGGGGCCGGAGTCTCGCCTGGTCCCGAGCTCGACGAGGTCTTTCGCCGCGCTCACAGCTTGAAGGGGGCGGCGCGCGCGGTGGATCTGCGCCCGGTTGAGACGCTGGCCCATCGCCTGGAAACCCTGTTTTCCCGAGTGCGCGAAGGCGCCTTGCGCGTGGACCAGCCGGTTCTGGAGGTGATTCGCCAGACGCTGGATGCGACGGAGGATCTGGTGGCCTGCCTCGGGGAGAACCGGAAACCGGCCGATCCGGCGCCTGTTCTCGAAGCGATCGAGCGCGTGCTGGGAATGGAGCCTGACGCCAGGCCTGCCCCGCCGCAGGCGCCAGTGGCGGGAGTCGCGGCAGACGCAGCGCCTATGCAGCCGATCGAGACCGTGCGCGTGGGGGCGGAAAGCCTGGACCGGCTGCTCGGGTCATCCGGACGCCTGTTGGCCGAGAGCTTGTCCCAGGACCGCGTGACCCAGCAACTCAACCATCTCGCGCGGGACATCGCCGGGATGGAAAAGGAGTGGGAACGGTCTCGAGAAGCTTCCTCGCTGCCCCTGAAGCGTCTGGCCGCGATGCCGGAGTTTGCGCGGCTCGGGCGCCACCTCGACTCCGTGCGGCAGCAGGTGCGGTCTCTCTCGAGCCAGGCGCGAACGGTGTGCCTGCTGCAGCAGCGCAGCAACTGGGCCCTGCGCCACCTGAGCGAACAGCTTCAACAGGATGTTTGCCGCGTGCGCATGGCGCCGGCCGAGAGCGTTTTCGATGGTTTCCGCAAAATGGTGAGGGATCTGGCCGCCGACGAGGGAAAACAGATTGCATTTCGGGTGAGCGGCCTGGAGGTGCAAGCCGACCGGATGGTCCTGCAAGCTCTCAAAGACCCGGTCATGCACCTGCTGCGCAATGCCGTGTGCCACGGCATCGAGTCTTCGGGCGAGCGGGCCGCGGCGGGCAAGGCTCCCGTGGGGCAGGTGAGGCTCGCGCTCGAGACGCGCGGGGACCGCTTGCGCGTGCTGGTGGAAGATGACGGCCGCGGCATTGACGTGGCGGCAGTAAGGTCCGTGGCCGTTCGCAAGGGTCTGGTCCCGGAGGCGGAAGCCGGCCTGCGGCCGCCGGAAGAGTTAGCGCGCCTGATCTTTCTGCCCGGTTTTTCCACCTCGAAGATGGTCACCGATCTGGCCGGGCGGGGAATGGGTCTCTCGATCGTTTCCGAGCACGTGAAGCGTTTGCAGGGACAAGCGGAGCTACAAGGGAAAAACGGCCCCGGAGTCTCCATCCTGCTTTCCGTGCCCCTCTCCATTTCCACCGAGCGCCTGCTGCTGGTGGCCTGCGCGGGTCAAACGTTCGCCATTCCCGCCTATAGCATCGAGCGGCTGTGCCGCATCGAAATCCGGGAGGTGCAAACCGTGGAAGGGAAGCCGGCAATCCTTTTGCAAGGGCGGCCGGTTCGCCTGGCGACGCTCGCCGAGTTGCTCGGCCTGCCGGCGGATGCCGCGCGAGGGCGCAATGGAGCTGCCCTGCCGGCCGTGGTATTGAAAGCGGCGGAGTCGCTGGCGGCGGTTGTGGTGGACGCGTTTCTGGCCGAAAAAGCGGCCCCGGTGAAGGACTTGGGAATCCCGCAAGGCGAGGCGGGCAAGACAGCCGGGGGCATTTTGCTCGAAGACGGCTCGGTCGCCGTCGTGCTGAATCCTGCGGAGCTGCTGAATGCGTTTCAGGGATCGGGCGCCATCCCGGTTTTGGCGCCCGGCGAACCTGCGGCGGAAAAGAAACAGCCGAACATTCTGGTGGTGGACGACTCCATCACCACGCGCTCGCTCGAGAAAAGCATTCTGGAGGCCCACGGCTACCGCGTCCGCGTCGCGGTGGACGGCGTGGAAGCGCTGGCGCAGCTTCGCTCTGAAAGGGCCGACCTGGTGATTGCCGATGTGCAAATGCCGCGCCTGGACGGTTTCGGGCTGCTGGCGGAGATGAAAAGGGACGAGCATCTGGGAAAGATTCCGGTCATCATCGTGACCTCGCTCGAACGCCGCGAAGATCAGGAAAAGGGCCTGGCGCTGGGCGCCGACGCCTACATTGTCAAGCGGAAGTTCGACCAGCGGGATCTGCTGGACACCATTCGCCAGATCCTGTGAGCAGCATGAAACAAGCCCGCGTTCTGATTGTCGAAGATTCAGCCGTGATCCGGGAGCTTCTGCAGCACATCATCGGCGGAGATCCGCGCCTCACCGTAGCGGCGGCGGTGGAGAGCGGAGAGGACGCGCTCGGCGTGATTCATCAAGTGGCGCCGGATGTAATTTCGCTCGACATCCGGCTGCCCGGCATGAATGGGTTTGAGGCCACGCGGCGGATCATGTCGGAGAGGCCGACGCCGATCGTGGTTGTATCGGCGAGCGTGGAGTCGGAGGATCTCAAGATCACCATGAACGCCCTGGCAGCAGGTGCGCTGGCGGTGATGGAAAAACCTGCGGGGACCACCAGAGCAGAGTATGAAACCGCCGCCGAGCGCCTCTGCACGCAGCTTGTGATCATGAGCCAGGTGCGGGTGGTGGGCCAGCGCAGCCATCGGGAACCCCACGCCCGCTCGCCGAAGGGAGACCTGCGCTCCGGCCGGGGGCTGTACCGCGTGCTGGGCATTGCCGCTTCCACCGGAGGACCCAATGCCCTGGTTGAGGTGCTGGCAGGCTTGGGCAAGGATTTTCCTTGGCCGGTGCTGGTGGTCCAGCACATGCCGCCGAGTTTCCTGAAAGGTTTCGCCTGCTGGCTGGCCAGCGTCTGCCCGCTTCCGGTCGAGATTGTGGAAACGCACACGCCGCCGCTTTCGGGGCGTGTCTATCTGGCTGCGCCCGA
>DASQHK010000611.1:0-7320 GCA_035632135.1 Bryobacterales bacterium | reverse complement strand
TCCGGCGACAGATCGTAGATGTCCTTGTCGAGCGGCTCGCCCGGGTCGATCTTGTTCTGCACGCCGTCCAGCCCCGCCATCAGCATGGCGGCGAAGGCCATGTACGGATTGCAGGAAGGATCGGGCGGGCGAAACTCCACGCGCTTGGCCTTGGGGCTCGCCGAGTACATCGGGATGCGGCAGGCCGCCGAGCGGTTGCGCCGCGAGTAGGCCAGGTTCACCGGGGCCTCGAAGCCCGGCACCAGCCGCTTGAAGCTGTTGGTGGTCGGCGCGGCCAGCGCCACGATCGCCGGCGCGTGCTTGAGCAGCCCGCCGATATACCACAGCGCCATGTCCGAGAGGCCGGCATAGCGGTCGCCGGCAAACAGCGGCGCGCCGTCCTTCCAGATCGACTGGTGGGTGTGCATGCCGCTGCCGTTATCCTGGAACAGCGGCTTGGGCATGAAGGTGACCGTCTTGCCGTGCTGCGCCGCCACGTTGCGGATGATGTATTTATACAGCATCATGTTGTCGGCCGAGTGCACCAGCGAATCGAAGCGCTGATCGATCTCCGCCTGCCCGCCCGTCGCTACCTCGTGGTGATGACACTCGATCTCCAGGCCGCACTTGAGCATGGTCTGGACCATCTCGGCGCGCAGGTCCTGGTAGTGATCGGTGGGCGGCACCGGAAAGTAGCCTTCCTTGTAGCGCGGCCGGTAGCCCAGGTTGTTTTCGGCGCGCCCGGAATTCCAGCGGCCCTCTTCGGCGTCGATGAAGTAGTAGCCGCTGTTTTGCGTCTGGTCGAAGCGAATGTTGTCGAAGATGAAGAACTCCGCTTCGGCGCCGAAATACGCCGTGTCGCCGATGCCGCTGTAGCGCAGATAGTTCTCCGCCTTCTTGGCGATCCAGCGCGGGTCGCGCTCGTAGTGCTGCTTGGTGATCGGGTCGATCACGTCGCCGATCATCACCAGCGTGGGAATCTGCGTGAAGGGATCCATCATGGCGGTGGAGGGATCCGGAACCAGCAGCATGTCGCTCTCGTGAATCGCCGCCCAGCCGCGCAGGCTCGATCCGTCGATGCCGAAGCCGTCTTCAAAGCTGCTCTCGCTCAACTGCCCGATGGGAAACGAAACGTGATGCCACAGGCCGGGCAGATCGCTGAAGCGCATGTCCAGCATCTGCGCTCCGTTAGCCTTGGCAAACTCCAGGACTTGCTTGGGACTTCGTGCAGTGCTCATCAATCCTCCAAAGTGATGTTGGGGCAGAAAACTAGCGGGGATACCGCAACCAGTGAATCGTTCATGTTAGCACACCCCATCCCGGTGACAAGAGCAAAATGAGAAGGGGCGAAAAGAAGATCGCGGCAGCCAGGCGCGCCCGGCTCTCGATCCGCGAATCTACGATCTGCGGTCGGCCACCTTGAGGCCTGCTCCCGGCCCTGCCTTCTCCTGCCGCGGAAAGATGTTGTTTTCCCGGGCGTAGAGGGTGGCTTCCAGCCGGTCCTTGACACCGATTTTGCTGAAGACCTTCCGCATATGCCACTTGACGGTTTCCGGGCTGAGGAAGAGCTGGGCGGCGATCTGGCGGTTGGTGTGGCCGGCGCGCAACAGCCCCAAGACCTCGCGCTCGCGGCTGGTCAGGATGGCTTCAGTGCCGGCCGCTGCCAGCGCTTGCTGCAACGTCCGGGTGACCAGGTGGCGCTCCGCCCAAATTTCGCCGCGCGCGACCGCCAGGATGGCTTTCCGCAACACGTCCGCAGAGGCATCCCCGGGAAGGTAGCCGCTGCATCCGAGCATCAGCAGCCGGCAGATGGTGTCCTCGTTGTAGTCGTCCGCCAAAACCAGCAGTTTCAGGGACTTGCCATAGCGCGTGCCCTCGAGAAGGGCTTGGTCCTCGATTTGCCCCACCGCCGGAGCCCCCACCACCGCCACCCAGAGGCCCTTGTCCGAGGCTCGCAAGAACAGCTCTTCCAGGGTCGAGATCGGCTTTTCAACCCCAAACTCCTCGTAGCCCTCCAGCAAGCGGCTGAGGGCTTCCCGAACCAGCGGCCGTGGATCAACGACGAGAACGGAAATCGGCATCTTGTTGCGCTGACGGGGCCAACTCTGCTGCGGCGTCGTCCAGCTAATTAACTGTAGGGGCCACGACCGGATGAAGTCAAGCCCATCGCCGGGCGCCGCGCCATATGCCGGCTGAACAGCCTCAATCGGGGCTTTCCGGCACTTTTTCTTGCTCGCTATCCCCTCTTGGTTACAAGAGTTTTTCCAAGCAGGTCTTCAACTTAGTACTTGACATCACACTAAGTCTAAGCCAATAATACGTTTGGCAATAAAAGTAGCAGCCTAGGAGACTTGAACATGCGGGTGTTCCAGCAGTGTGCGGTGGGTGTGGCAGCGCTGTTCTTACCTACGGTCTTGATGGCGACCGCACGCCAGCCCGTGGGCTTTGCCGCCGGTGACTCCAGATTCACGGTCGGATCGTCGGTCGTGGAAAACCAGTCGACGCTCTTCGATGGCGACCGCATCGCCGGCTCGTACCTCGCCACCAGAATTATTCTAAAGGACGGCTCGCGGTATTTGCTCGGAATTGATTCGGAAGGTGTTGTCCATCACGACGATGTGGCGCTGAGCTACGGCAGCGTGGACCTGATGAACTCGGCGAAGCCGGCTCACGTGATTGCCTCGTCGTGGGAGGTGGCGGCGGAGAAACCGGGCTCCACGGCGACTGTGTATGTCTCTGACAAGCAGAAGGTTACCGTATTCGTCAGAACGGGCGAGGTGAAAGTAAGCCGCCTCGGCAGCGCGCGGTCTACGACCTTGCACATAGGCCAGTTGGTCGTTCTGAAGGCGGATCCGAAGGGCAACATTCAGTTGGATTCGGACGGCGCAGTTTTGGAAGTGAATCGTGTGCAGTCGGAGCAGGTGGCGGATCTGGTCGCAGCGTCCAAGAGCATCAACTGCCTGGCGCCGGCGGCGGAAGGCGCGTCGCGCTCGTTCGCCAGCTTGTCGTCGCAGGTGGCCGCTAACCAGGCCGCCCGCAGCGCACTGCAAGGCAAGATCGACAGCGGCGTTGCGACGGCGACAGACCTTCGCAGTCTGGCTTCTCTGAACACCACGATGACAAGCCTGAGCCACACCAGCGCTTCCTTCTCCGAGAGTCTGGACGACGCTGTGTATCAGTTCCACCATCCGGGCGGGGCGATCAACCCGTTTCCCAGCCCGCACACGGTTCATGGCCACCTGAACCAGTTCCCGCACCACGGGCAGCATGGCCACACGATCACCGGCTACGATGCGAGCCTGCCGTACGGACACCACCAGGTGCCCCCGCATCATTACTTCTGATTCCATTCCCGGTTGGGCCGGGAGCAGATTGGAACATTCCGTTTGACAAAGCCACGCCTTCGGGCGTGGCTTTGTTTTTCGAGGCTTCGTTTTTGGTACAACAAAACCCTCCATGAGTGTCGCGCCGGGTTCTCGCTCTCCGGGTCTTTGGGCGCGCGCGCTGCTTGTATGCGCGAGCCTGGCAGTGGCCGGGCTGATCGCGGAAGGCCTGTTGCGATGGGTGTTCCACGCCGCGCCGCTGCTCGACGTGGACATCTACTACCTGGACGCGGCGCACAACCTGCGCATGCGGCCGGGAGCGCGCCGGCGCCACGTGACGCGGCTGTGGGACGTCGGCATCACCATCAACCAGGAAGGCTTTCGCGACCGCGCCGAACCCGTTGCGTCTTCCGCGCCGCCGGTGCTGGCCCTGGGCGACTCCTTCGCGTTCGGCTGGGGCGTGAACCTGGAGCAGACCTATCTCTATCGGCTCGAACAAAGCCTGGACCAAGCCCGGCCGATTCGGATCGTGAAGGCGGGCACGCCCGGCACCGGAACGAGCGACCAGTTCCGGCTGCTCGAAGAGATCGGCGATCACTACCGGCCGCAACTGGTGCTGCTGAGCTTTTTTGTGGGCAATGATTTTACCGACGTGCAGATGGGCGGCGTGGCCCAGTTCGACGTGAAAGACGGGCTGCTGCTGCGCCACGAGCTGCGTCCGCCAGGGTGGCGGGAGGCAATCCGGGAAAAGCTGGCGCGCTCCTCCTACCTGCTGCAGTTCTTGCGGGCGGTGCAACTTGACTGGGAGCGGCGAGGCTCGGCGGCCGCGCCGCACACCGCGCTCGCGGCCCGCGATCCGTGGCTGCTCGAGTTCGCCAAGGTGCACCTGCGCGAGTATCCACCCGAAACCGCCCGCGGCGTGGCGGAGACTTTGCAATACCTGGACCAATTCCAGGACTGGTGCCGCGCGCACAACGCCGACTTCGTGTTATTAGTAATACCGCGCAGCATCCAGATCAGCCCGGAGGAGCTGGCGGAGTGGCAACGAGCCTTCGGGATTACGGACGCGGAGCTGGACCTGGACCATCCGCAAAAGATTCTGCGCGAGTGGGCCGGGCGGCGCGGCGCGCGCCTGCTCGATCTGCTGCCGGGCTTCCGGCAGTGGGCGGCAGAGCATCCGGGCCGGAAGATTTATTACTATCCCGACGCGCACTTCAACCCGGCCGGCCACGAGCTGACGGCCGAGCTGCTGGCGGACTATCTCGCCAGGGAGGGCCTGCCGCGCCTGCCCGCGGCGCGGTAGTGTAGTGCGTCGGAAATCCGGACGCACGGGCAACCGCTCCCTCACGGTCGCGGCTCGGCAGATCCGCTGGCCACGATTCCTTGACGGTGGCTGGGCTGAAAGCTACGCTGGAGAACATGACCCGAGAGGAAGCCGCCGCATGAGCGCCACAAGCGTCCTGGTGACCGGCGGTGCCGGCTACATCGGCAGCGTGGCGGCGGAGCGGCTCGTGGAACGCGGCGAGCGTGTTGTCATCGTGGACAATCTGTCGCGCGGCCATCGCGATGCGGTGCCGCCGGGCGCGCAGTTCGTCGAGGGCGACATCGCCGATCGCCCGCTGCTGCGCGCGCTGCTTGCCGAGCATTCCGTTCGCGCGGTGATGCATTTTGCAGCCTTCGCCCTGGTGGGCGAGTCGGTCGAGAAGCCGGAGCTTTACTATCGCAACAACGTGATCGGCAGCCTGACGCTGATCGAAGAAGCGCACGCGGCCGGCGTGGAGCGGTTCATTCTCTCTTCGACCTGCTCGGTCTACGGCGACCGCAATCCTGTGCCACTCGAGGAGACCATGCCGACCGGGCCGATCAATCCTTACGGCGAGACGAAGCTGGCGATCGAGCGGGCGCTCGAATGGATGCGGCGCTGTCACGGCTGGATTTATTTCGCCCTGCGGTATTTCAACGCCTGCGGCGCCACCGCCGAGCGCGGCGAGCGCCACGATCCGGAGACGCACTTGATTCCCAACGTGCTCGCGGCCGCGGCGGGCGAGACCGCAAGCGTGCCGGTGCTGGGCGACGATTATCCGACCCCGGACGGCACCTGCATCCGCGACTACATTCACGTGGAGGACCTGGCCGACGCGCACATCCTGGCGCTCGACGCTCCCGCCAAAGCGAGCGGGGCTTACAACGTGGCGACCGGGCAGGGTCACTCGGTCCGCGAGGTAATCGAAGCGGCACGGCGCATCACGGGACGGCCCATCCGCGAAACGATCCGCCCGCGCCGGCCCGGCGACCCGCCGAAGCTCGTCGCCGACGCCTCGAAGATGCAGCAGACGCTCGGCTGGCGCGCCCGCCACGACCTCGACTCAGTGATCGAAAGCGCCTGGGCGTTCAAGCTGCGCCAGGCGGCCGCGCTTCGCTCGTAAGAATGAAATCTCCTCTCGATCAAATCCCCATGCGGCTGATCTGCCCGGCCTGCCGCACCGCGCTCGAGGCCGGCGGCGACGGCCTGCGTTGCGGCCGCTGCGGCCGCTCGGTTCCGATCAAGAACGGCGTGCCGAGCTTCTGCGAGGCCGACCCGTTCTATGAGGAGTACATCAGCCGCCACGTCCCCTACCACTTGAGCCCGGCGGGCCTGAAGGGCGCGGTGCTGCGCGTAATCCCGTACTGGTCGTGGCGGGAATGGCGCTTCTGGCGGCGCAACGTGCCGCGAGGCGGCTGGCTGCTCGACCTGGGCTGCGCGCGCGGCCGGCAGATTTTCGTCGAGCGCGCCGCCGGCTGCGTGGGCGTCGACACCGCCCTCACGGCTCTCGCCGAGTGCGCCCAGCACTACAAATTAGCAATACAGTCGGGCCTGATGCCCATTCCCCTGGAGAGCGAGTCGTTCGACTGCGTGGTAACTTCGCACGTGATCGGACACATCCCGCCCGCCGAGAAGGACGCCGTCTACAGCGAGATCGCGCGCGTGCTCAAGCGCGGCGGCCGTTCGGTGAACGTGATCGAGACCGACAGCCGCCACCCGCTGCTGGAGTTCGCCAAGCGCTGGCCGGACCTCTACCAGCGCCATTTCATCGACCCTGACGGACACGTCGGCCTGGAGCTGCCTTCAGCCGTCATCGAGCGCTTCCGGCGCCATGGCCTGCGGCTGGTGACGCTGCGGAAGATGGAGGCGGGCCCGCTGCATCCTCGCCAATGGCTGAAGCATTTCGACAACGAGTACCGCGAAAAGTCGGCCAAGGTCGATGCGGCAGTGGGGAGCAGCCAGCGGCTGATGCAGAACCCGGTGCTGCTGGCGATCATGGAGATGGCCCTGGGCGCGGCGCACTACACTATCGGGCAGTGGCGCTACCCGCTCGATCACGCCAACTTCATCGCGGCGGTGTTTGAAAAAGAATGAGAACGCACCGGCGGGAACCCTTGGAACGCGGCGGCCTCGCCGGCCGAATGCGGCGGGCGGCAGGGCGGGCATGAAGACGCTCGCGGTGGTGGCCCGGCGGCTGTGCGGCCCGCTCACCGGCGTCGGCAGATATTTAGAGTATCTACTCTACTACTGGTCCCGCCCCGAGCTGGGAGACGCCTCGCCCTTCGACCGCATCGTGGTCTACGCGCCGTCGGAGCCGTCGCTTGAGCCGGGAATCATCGCCGGCAACGTCGAGCTGCGCCTGCTGCGCTCCTCGCTTCCGCCGCTTGCCTGGGAGAATCTCGTGCTGCCGGCCCGCATGGAGGAGGCCGGCGTCGTCTTCGGGCCCTACACGCTGCCCTGGTTCGGCGGAGGCAGCGTGTCGGTCGTCTCCAATCTCGGCATCTACGAATCGCGGCCCGAGGATTTTTCCTGGTCGCAGCGCGCCCGCACCATCCCGTTTTTCCGCCGCAGCGCGCAGCGGGCGCGACTCGTCATCGCCAACTCGGAATCAACGCGCCGCGACATCGTGAAATACCTGGGCGTGGACGACTCGAAAATCCGCGTGATCTATCCGGGCGTGGACGAAGCGTTCCGCCCGCGCGGCGGGGACGGCGT
>DASQHK010000610.1:0-12217 GCA_035632135.1 Bryobacterales bacterium | reverse complement strand
GGCCTCTGCCGCGCCGTAGCCGCTGCGCACCGCGCCCTCCATGGTCGCCGGCCAGCCCGACTGCGTCCAGTCGCCGGCCAGAAACAGGTTCGGAAACTTGGTCAGCGGCCCTGGCCGCGCCGCGTCTACCCCGGGCCCCGGCGAGTAAGTCGCCCGCGCTTCTTTGATGACGTGCGCCCGCTCGATCCGCGCCGCGCGCGCCGTTGGGAAAAACTCCCGCAACTCGTTCCACATCCGCTCGATAATCTCGCCCCGCTCCATGGGAACCAGCTTCCGCGAGGCGCTCACTACCAACTGGTAATAAGTCGGCGACTTGCGGAACATCCACTGGATGGTCCGGTCGAGCAGCGCCGCCTGCGGCAGAGTAGTGATCTCGCGGTCGAGCCACAAGTGGATGCCGGTGATGGGCGAGTGCTCGAACTTTTCGAGGTCGAGCCCCAGCCCCGGGACGAGCGCATTGACGCGCTCGAACGGCACGGCGCTCAGGTAATAATCCGCGCGGCCATCCGCTGGGTCGAACTGCTCCAGGGGCGACCGCAGATGCACCCGCACGTGCTCGCCCAGCCGCTGCTCGAGCGCCGCCGAGTATAGCTCCGCCAGCGGCACGGCCGGAACCCCCATGTGGTGGGCGTTGCCGCCCGCCAGGAACCCCTGCTGGAACACCTGCAACGCCGGCTTCGCCGAAGCCCGCTCCGGCTCTTCGTTGAGCGCGCTCACGATCACCGGCCGCCAGAAACGATCAACGGCGCGCGGCGTTTGCCGGTGCTCCTCGAGCCACGCGGCGAAAGTGATGGCGTCGAGATCGGGCCGCGCAGCCTCGCGCGGCATCGCCCGCAATCCCCTTGCGATAGCAGCCTTGTCCCGCCAGCCCAGCGCGTCGAAGCGCGCAAACGATCCCGCGAAATGCAGCGGCGCCGGCAGCGCCCCGGCTTTGAGGCAGGAAACGCGCCCGCCCGGCTCGACGAAAAAATACTCCTCGAAGAACCGAATCTTGTCCGCCGCGCCGCAGCGCCGGTAGAAGTCCAGCAGGTTTACGCAGCAGCCCAGCAGCACGTGCTGGCAGTTGTCGATGCGCTCGGAATCAGGGTCGGCAGGCGAAACCGGAAACGACGCCGCCCGGCCACCCAGAAAGGGCCGGGCCTCGTGCAGGTCAACCTCGAATCCCGCGCTGCCCAGCGCCGCGGCGGCGGCCAGGCCCGCGAGCCCTCCGCCGGCGATGATCACGCGGGGCGTCATGCCGGAAACGAGACGTTCCCTCCCACCAGGTGCAGCTTCAGGCCGCGCAGCAGGATGCCGGTCTTCTCGGCGCCGCTAAGCCCCGCCCTTCGCGAAAACACGTCGTAGCCCGAGCGGCGGAGCCGCTCCAGAATGCCGTGGTAAATGGCCGTCATGACCCACAGCGAGGCGCGGCTGCGCCGGTCGATGAGACCCAGCAGCGGCGCCGCCTCGCAGTAATAGGCTTCGGCCCGGCCGGCCTCGAAGCGCAGCAGCTCGCGCAGCTTGTCCAGGCGCCCCGCCTCGATGTCGGCGCGCTCCGCGCCGAACCGCGCCAGGTCCTCCTCGGGCAGATAGAGCCGCCCGCGCCCGGTATCCTCGCGCAGGTCGCGCAGAATATTGGTCAACTGGAAGGCCACGCCCAGCTTCTCGGCGTAGACGGACGCCTCGGCGGCCTTGAAGCCGAAGATGTGCAGGCAGACCAGCCCGATGGTCGAAGCGACCAGGTAGCAGTAATGATACAGATCGTCGAACGTCCGGTAGCGCGGCGGGTCCAGGTCCGTCTCCACGCCTTCGAGCAGCTCGAAAAAGTAGCGCGGCGGAATATGGAAGTGCTCCGCCGCCTGCGCGAGCGCCGGGAGTATGGGGCTGTCGCCGAATCGCCCTGCCAGCGCCGCCTCGAGCGAGCCGCGCCAGCGCGCCAGCGCCGCCCGCCGGGCCTCGATGCCCCCGGACCGCTCGTCGTCGCTCACGTCGTCCGAGTAGCGGGCGAAGGCATAGACCGCGCACATCGCGTTGTGCTGCTCGCGGGAAAGAGGGAGGAAGGCGTAGTAGAAGTTGCGGGCCGCCCGCTGCGCCACGCGCCGGCAGTGGGCCTGGGAAGCCGCGACGTCCATCTCAGCGACAGGCATCGGCCGCCTCCGCCGCGGGCAGGCTTCTTCTGCCCACGCCCACGCGCCACACCGCCCGCGCCAGCAGCGCCAGCCGCTCTCGCTTGCCGAGCGCCGGCCGCCGCTCGAGCACGTTGTAGTCCTGCCGGCGGATCTTTTCCAGAATCGCCAGACCCCCGCGGCTGAACAGCTCCAGGTCCACCGCCAGCCGCCGGTCCACTTTCTCCACCAGCGGGAGGCCCTCCAGGAACAGCAGGTGCGCGCGGTTCACCAAGTCCCGCATCAGCGCGCGAAAATTCTTGTTGCAGCGCCGCTGCTCGAGATCCTCCAGGCGGCAGCCGTGCGCGGCCATGTCCTCGAGCGGGAGGTAAACGCGCCCTTTTTCCAGGTCTCGCGTCACGTCCTGCCAGTGGTTGGCAAGCTGGAGGGCCGTGCAGGTGGCGTCTGAGAACTGCCGCCGCCCGGCATCGCGGTAGCCGCAGAGGTGGAGCACCAGCCGCCCCACCGGGTTCGCCGAGCAGACGCAATAGTCCAGCAACTGCGCATAGGTCTGGTAGCGGGTGACGGTCTGGTCCTGCACGAAAGCGCGGATCAGGTCGCGAAACGGCTCTTCCGGAAGGGAGTGCCGCCCTACAGTCTGTCGCAACGCGACATAAACGGGGTGCCGCGCCTCGCCGCGATACATTTTGCCCAGCTCCTCCCGCCACCACCCGAGCAGTTGGAGGCTCAGCTTCGGGTCGCCGATCTCATCGCCCAGATCGTCGGCCCAGCGGCAGAAGGCGTAAATATTGAAGAAATCCTGGTGCAGCCGCCGCGGCAGCAGGAAGCTCACGACATGAAAATTTTCGTAGTGGTGCCGCGCCAGCCAGCGTGTGTAGCGCAGCGAATCCGTGAGTTCCCAGGCTTCCGTGGCAGCGCCGGGAGTGGAGACAAACTCCGCGGGAAGGAGAAACCGCATACTGTCTGCTGCCTGCCGCCTTAGGGCAGGATGGCCGTCTTCAAGTGCCCGTTGCGGCTCATCATGTGCCGCAGCACGTCCAGGATCTCCGCCAGCGGCGCTTCCCCGGTCACAAAGTCCACCGCCCGGATGTCCCTCTTCACGACCGCGTCGAGCGCCCGGCGGATGTGCGCCGGCGTGTGATGGAAGCTCGACTTCAGCGTGATCTCCGAATAGTGCAGCAGGGCCGTGTCCAGCGTGATCTCGCTCCCGGACGGGCACCCCCCGAACAGGTTGACCACGCCGCCGCTGCGCACCATCCGCACCGCCCACTGCCATGTATCCGGCTGCCCCACCGCCTCGATCGCGGCGTCGGCCCCGCGGCCGCGGTAGGTCAGCCGCCGCACCGCCTCCACCACGTCCGCCGTCGTCTCGGTCGAGATCAACTCGTCGGCGCCCATCTTCGCCGCGCGGTCCAGTTGCGTCTTGCGCCGCCCCACCGCAATCACCCGCGCGTCCACCGTTTTCGCCAGCCGCACGAACATCAGCCCGATCGGTCCCAGCCCGATCACCGCCACGGTATCCCCCGGCCGCAACTGCGTCTCGTCCAGGCCCCGCAGCACGCACGCCAGCGGCTCGATCAGCGCCGCGTCCTGGTACCCGATATGCGCCGGGATCTCATACATGTTCCGCTGCACGATCGGCCCCGGAATCCTTATGTACTCCGCATAGGCTCCGTTGTTGAACAGCAGGTCCTCGCACAGGTTCTCCTGTCCCCGCGCGCAATAATAGCAATTCCCGCAAGGCGCCGAGTTTGACGCCACCACGCGCTGTCCCACCCGGAAATTCTCAACCTCGCTGCCCACTTCCACCACATCGCCTGCCAGCTCGTGTCCCAGCACGGCGGGCGGCACAATCATCCGCGCGTGATATCCCCGGCGGAAGACCTTCAGGTCGGTCCCGCAGGTCAGCGCCACATTCACCTTCACCAGCACGTCTGAAGGTCCCAGACGAGGAATCGCTACCGGCTCCACCCGCAATTCCTCTTTGCCATATAGCACGGCTGCCATCATTTCTGTCTTCACGTTCATTTCCCTCTTTTAGGGTAAGCCTTCCGGCTTGCCGCCTGCGGCAGCCAGACCTTCACCGGCATTTCACCTACCCCGCCAACTGCGGACGCACAATGATCTTTAGAGTATGACTGTCCGGGTGCGTGGCCATATGAATCCCAGACCGGATCTGGTTGAGTGGCAAACGGTGAGAAATCAGACCTTCCACCGGTAAATGCCCCTCCAATACGAGGCGGGCCGACTCCTCCTGCAAGTCAATATCCGCGCTATAGCAGCCTAGCACGGTGCGCTCCTGGGCGCAAATGGCCGCCCCCTCCAGCTCGACCTTTTCACCGCTTGCGGTCTGTGCAAACAACAAGATCCGCGCCCCCGGGCGTGACAGCCGCACGGCCTGGTCCACGATGCCGGGCGCGGCGGCGGCCACGATCGCGGCATCCGCGCCCCGCCCTTCGGTCGCCTCCCGCAGGGCTCCGGCCACATCTTCGGCCGCGGGGTCGAGCGCCTTGGCCGCCCCGAACCGGAGCGCCATCTCCCGCCGGGTCCCCAGGGGGTCAGTAGCGTAAACCGCGGCCCTGCGCTCGGCCAGCAGCATCGTGAACAGCAGCCCGATCGGCCCCTGTCCCAGCACCGCCACGGTCTCACCGGCCCGGATGCCGCAGTGGACCACCGCCTTCAGGCACGTATTCACCGGCTCGACGAAGCAGGCCCGGTCGAAGCTAACCCCCTCCGGGACGCGCACTACGCCGTCCCGAACAATCCAGTCCATCACCCGCACGTATTGCGCGAAGCCGCCTCCCGCCGGCTCATATCCAGCGGTAATACCCACGCGCTTGTACGTACTGCACTGGGCATAAAGCCGGTGGCGGCAGTAAAAACAATTCCGGCATGGAATGTGGTGGAACAGCGCCACGCGGTCGCCGGCGCGGAACTTGTCCACGCCTCTCGACGCCTCCGCCACCACGCCGGCCGTTTCGTGCCCGTAAATGCGCGGCGGCGGCAGCAGGTCGTGGGCGATCTTTTTCAGGTCGGTGTGGCAGATACCGCAGGCCTCCACTTTCACCAGCAGCTCGCCCGGCCCGATCTCGGGAATGGCCACATCCTCGACGCGCACTTCGCCCTTGCCGCGGTACACGGCGGCCCGCATCAGCCCCGTCGCTGGGGCGCCCTTGACCGCTTCCGCTACTGCCGTCTCAGCCTTCAAATTCCACTCTCTCGAAAAACTCGGCGAGCGCTTGAGCCGCCAGCCGCATCCGCCGCCGCCATCCCTGGATCTCTCTCCAGCGCGACGGGTTCAGCCCCGCTTGGGCCATGATCCGCGCCGCCGAAAATCGCCCATCCGGGCGCCGCGCCCGGTTGTAGTCCAGCGCGAATGACTCGCCGGCGCCGTCGCTTACCACGCGGATGCAGTAAAAGGGCAGCCCGCGTTTCTCCGCTTCGGCTGCCACGCCCGCCGCTTCCATCTCCACGGCCGCCGCGCTGGTCTCGCGCAGCCGGCTCTTTTCTTCCACCGTCTGCACCACGTGATCCAGCGTCAGCACCGCGCCGCTGGCTTGCGTGCCACGCGGCGTGCGCGCCGCAAACTCCGCCCGCGGCTCGAGCGACAGCACTTGCCCGGCAACCACCACCTGCCCGGGCGCGAGCGCCGGATCGAGCGCCCCGCACATGCCGGCCGAAACCACCGCGGCCACGCGCACCTTTGCGCAGACCCTCTCGACCGCCTGCGCGGCGTTGCTGCGTCCCGCGCCGTGGGCCGCCAAAACCGCGGCGCGCCCGCCCAACCAGCCGGCACGCGCCCACCGCACGTCCAGCCCCGCCGCGGCCGCCCGGCGCAGCCGCCCGGCCAGGCCCGCCAGCTCCCGCCGGTCGGCGGCGACGATCAGCAGTACCGATTCGCTCGAAACCACTCGATCGCGCGCCGCAGCGCATCCTCCACCGGCCCCGGCCGGAATCCCAGCTCGCGCGCGGCCTTGTCGATCCGCACAAACATCTTCTTGCGCGACATGCGTACCGCGTCGAGGGACGCGCGCGGTTCCCGCCCGGTTACCCGCGCCACTGCCGTGCTGACGGCCGCATAGCTCCAGGCGACGGCATACGGGATCTGCACCTTCGGCGCGGGCCTCCCGCCCAGCCGCCCTAACTCCTCTACGATCTCGCGCAGCGTCATGTTCCGCGCGCCCAGAACGTACCGCTCGCCGCTCGAGCCGCGCGCGGCGGCCGCCAAGTGCCCCGCGGCCACGTCGCGCACGTCCACCAGATTCAGCCCGGTGTCCACGTAGGCCGGTATACGGCCCTTCAAGAAATCCACGATGATCCTTCCCGTCGGCGTCGGCTTGATATCTCTATCGCCCACTGGCGCCGTCGGGTTTACGATCACCACCGGCAGGCCGTCCCGCGCGTACTCGCGCGCCACCTGCTCGGCCAAAAACTTCGAGCGCTTGTAAGCGCCCGTCATCTCCTCCAGGCTCACCGGCGAATCTTCATCCCCCAGCGTTCCATCGCCCGGAATCCCGATGCAACCGACCGTGCTCGTGTAAACCACGCGCCGCACGCCGGCGCGCCGGCAGGCTTCGAGCAGATTCCGCGTCCCGTCGACGTTCGAGCGGTAGAGTTCGCTCGGGTCGCGCGCCCACAGCCGGTAATCGGCCGCCACGTGGTAAACCGTCTCGCAGCCATCCACCGCCGGCCCCAGCATCGCGGGTTCGCGCAAATCGCCGGTGACCCGCTGCAGATTCAGGTCGGCGATCCCGCGCAGATCGCTCGACGGCCGCACCAGCGTCCGAACCTGCTGCCCCTGCTGCACCAGCAGCCTGGCCACGTGGCCGCCCACGAACCCTGACGCGCCCGTCACCAGGACCATCAAGAGCTTTTCACTGCAGCGCCCAGCTCAACATGCGAAAGCTGTCGCCCAGCCGGGCGTTGATGCCCAGCGCCGCCGACGGCTCGTAGCCGCAGTGCACCATGCAGTCCTGGCAGCGCGGGTCGGGCCCGCCGTGGCCGTAACGCTCCCATGGCGTCTCGGTCATCAGCCCCTCGAAGGTCTTGTGGTGCGCGTCAGTGATCAGATAGCACGGGCCTTTCCAGCCCTTCACGTTGTAGGTCGGGTTGCCCCACGCGGTGCAGGGCAGCTCCCGGTCGCCCTTCAGAAAATCCAGATACGCGGGCGTGTTGTTCAGCTTGAAGCGGCGGAACAGCTTGTCCACGTTCCGGAACTTCTCGCGAATCTCGGCCCGGGTCAAAAAGATCTCCCGGTCATCCACCGACGTGTAGCCGTAAGCCGGCGAGAGCATGTGCCCGTCCACGCCGAACTGCTGGAGATACTCGAACAGCGCCTCGATCTCCTTCATGTCGGTTTCCTTGTAGATGGTCGTATTGGTGCAGACAAGGAACCCGGCTTTCTTGGCCGCCTGGATGCCCTCGATCGCCTCGCGGAACACGCCGTCGCGCTCCACGCACATGTCGTGGGTCTTCTCCATCCCGTCCAGGTGAACGTTGAAGAAGAAACTGCGGTGCGGCTGGAACTCGTGCAGCCGCTTCACCATGAACATGCCGTTGGTGCACAGGTAGATGTGCCGCTTGCGCTCGAGAATGCCCGCCGCCAGCTCGCCGATTTGCGGGTACATCATCGGCTCGCCGCCGCAAATGGAGACGATCGGCGCTCCGCACTCCTCCACCGCCGCCAGACATTCCTCGAGCGACAGCCGCTCGGTGATCGTGGATTCGTATTCGCGGATGCGGCCGCAGCCCGTGCAGGTAAGGTTGCAGGCGTGCAGCGGCTCGAGCATCAGCACCAGCGGGAACCGCTTCTTGAGCATCGGATTGACGCCCAGCGCGCCCTTGGGCTGCATAGCAGGAAGCGGCGGCTGCCCCGCCGCTTGGCCCGTTGCCGGGCCGCTCAAGATCGGGAAGGGGCTTCGCTCAGGCCGGGCGGGCGGGTCCGCTTGCCATTCCGGCCGCGGGTGCAGCTTGTTCTTGATGATGTAGCCGGCCATGGAGGCCGTCATGCTCAGCGGGAATCTCATAGCGCGTCTCTCGTGCGTGGACCGGCGTGCTCGGCCGAAGCGGCGGACTGCCCGGACGCAGTTGCGCCGGCCGCGGCCGCCCGCCACTGCGCGTGCTCCCCCACCGCGGCCGCTTGTCCCGGCGCGGCCTCCCCGGCCCGCGCTTTGGCGTATTCGGCCAGCGCCAGCAAGGGAAAGTATTGCGAATACAAATGATACTTGAGGTAAAAGACCCTCGGAAAACCGGTCCCGGTGAACCAGCTCTCTTCCCATCCCCCGTGCGCGGCCTGCGTGTCGAGCAGGCGCTTCACGCCGCGCTTGACGCTGCCGCTCGAGTAGTCGCCGGAGGCGAACAGGCCCAGCAGGGCCCAGGCCGTTTGCGACGCCGTGCTTGGCCCGGTTCCCTTGGCGGTCGGGTCGTCATAGCTGGCGCAGCTCTCGCCCCACCCGCCGTCCGGGTTCTGGAGCGAGCGAATCCACTCGCCCGCCTGCAGGATGGAAGCCTCGCGAGGGTTGACTCCCGCCGCGGCGAGCCCCCGCAGCGCAAAGCAGGTGCCGTAGATGTAGTTCACGCCCCAGCGTCCCATCCAGCTTCCGTCCGGCTCCTGCGTCCGCCGCAGGTAGGCGACCCCGCGCCCGACCGCCGGGTGCTCCAGCCCCAGCCGCGGGCACAGCGCCTCCAGCACCCGCCCGGTAATGTCGGCGCAACTCGGGTCGAGCATGGCGTTGTGATCGGCAAACGGCGCCTGGGTCAGGATCCAGCGGTTGTTGTCGCGGTCAAACGCCGCCCATCCGCCGTCGGAGCATTGCATGGACAATAGCCACTCGATCCCGCGTTGCTCGGCCGCCCGCTGCGCCGCCGCGTGCGGCGTGCGGCAATGCGCGAGCGCCAACAGCACCATCGCCGTGTCGTCCACGTCCGGATAAAACTCGTTGGCGAACTCGAAATACCAGCCGCCCGGCTCGGCGTGCGGATTCTTCACCGCCCAGTCGCCTTTGCGCCGCACTTCCTTGCTGAGCAGCCACTCGCCGGCGCGGTTCAAGGGTTCCCCTTTGAACCCCGCCTCGCCCAGGGCAAAGGCCGCCAGGGCCGTGTCCCACACCGGTGAACAGCACGGCTGCATGCGCAGCGTACCGCGCTCGCGGATCGCCAGGTCCTCAAACTGCCGGATCGCCCGCCGCAGAACGGGGTGCCCGGCCGGGTATCCCAGCTCGAGCAGGGCGAAGATCGAGTTCAGCATCGACGGGAAGATGGCCCCCAGCCCGTCGGAAGCCTCCATCCGCTCGAGCACCCATTTCTCCGCTTCGCGAATGGCCTGTGCGCGATGCGGCGCGAACCCGGACTTCTCCCAAATCTTGAGCAGCCGATCCACCTTCCAGAAAATGCCGGCCCAATTCCAGCCGCGCTGCGGCGGCTCGGTCACCCCGGAGCACAACTCGGCCAGCGTGAAGCCCGCCGGCGCCCGCTTGCGCGGCTTGAGAGCGCACAGAATCGAGAGCGGCACCACAATCGCCCGGCTCCACGACGACATTTCATAGATGTTGATGTAGGCCGAGGGAGGCAGCAGAATCAGCTCCGGCGGAATGGTCGGAATCTTCTCCCGGTCGCACAGCCCCAAGAAACTCAGATAAATGCGGGTATAGCTGTTGGCGCTCTCCAGGCCGCCCAGCTCCAGAATCCGCCGGCGCGCCGCCTGCATGTGGTCCGCGGCCGGATCGTCGCCCGCCAGCTTGAGCGCAAAATACCCTTTCACCGACGCGCTCACCTCATCCGGCCCGCCGGGATAAATGTTCCAGCCGCCGGACGGCGTTTGTCTTTCCCGGATGTAGCGGGCTGCCTCCTGGATCGTCTCCGACTGCTGCGCCTGCCACCGGCCGTCTGCGTCCGGCGGATGAATCCACAGCTCGAAGAGCATGTAGTCGGACTCGAGCGTGGTGTCGGCCTCCAGCTCGCCGGACCAGTAGCCCTCCCGGGTTTCCAGGCCGAGCACGCGCTGCCCCGCCCCGCGGATGGCGCCGGCAAGCCGGTCCCCTGCTCCCAGGTCCACGCGAATGCGGGCCGCCGCGATCGAAGCTGCCTGGCTTTGTACCGGCATCATGACAGGTGGGCGATCTGGGTGAGCCGTTCCGAGACAGCGGCCAGCTCGAGCGGCAAAGCAAATCGTACGTCTTCGTCCACCAGTTCCACCTCCTCCACCTTATGGAAGCCGTGCTCGCGCAAGTGGGTGATCAGTTGCTGCACCAGGTGCTCGGGCGCCGAGGCCCCGGCCGTCACCGCCACCTTCTGGGCGCTGGTCAGCCACGCCGGATCCACCTCGCCGGCGTCATCCACCAGGCGGGCCATCGTCCCAAGCTTGTTGGAAACTTCCACCAGCCGCCGCGAGTTGGAGCTGTTGTCGGAGCCCACCACCAGGAGCAGATCGCAGCGCGGCGCCACGGCCTTCACCGCCTGCTGCCGGTTTTCCGTGGCGTAGCAGATGTCCTGGGCCGGCGGCCCCTGGATGTTGGGAAACCGTTGCTTGAGCCGCTCCACAATGTCGCGCGTCTCATCCAGGCTCAGCGTGGTCTGGGTCAGGTAGCAAAGCTTATTCGGATCGTCCACTTCCAGGCGGTTGACGTCGGCGACGGTCGAGACCAGCACAGTCCGCGCCGGGGCTTCCCCCAGCGTGCCGATCACCTCGTCGTGGTCCTTGTGGCCGATCAGCAGGATTGTGTACCCCTGCCGGGCAAATTTGACGGCCTCCAGATGCACTTTGGTCACCAGCGGACAGGTGGCGTCGATCACCCGCAACCGCCGCCGCTTCGCCTCCTCGCGCACTTCCGGCGAGACGCCGTGCGCGCTGAACACCACCCGCGAGCCTTCCGGCGCCTCCGAGTTTTCCTCCACGAAAATGGCGCCCTTGGAGGCCAACTCGTCGACCACGTGCCGGTTGTGCACAATCTCCTTGCGGACGTAAACCGGCGGCCCATACAGCTTCAGCGCCAGCTCGACGATATCGATAGCGCGGACTACCCCGGCGCAGAAGCCGCGCGGGCGCAGCAGGTAAATGATCTTTTCCTCAGGAATGCTGTCGTTTCCCACAATCATAAGGCCGCACACACAACCCCAGCGCTTGCACAGAATTGCCAGCGTAACAAAACCCTCATTATAGCAGTACCAAGGGCCTCCCGTCCCCTACTGCACCGCAAAGCAGAAAACCGTGTTGGAATCTTGAGGGGAAAGCGCGTACTCGCCCGCCTCCAGCTCGGCATCCACGCGGATCCGGAACACGTTGTTGTGCACCGGCACGACCGACATGCGAATGGGCGCGGCCACCTGTTTCTTCTTGTGCGAGATGACAACCTCGCGGCGTCCCTCCCGGGACTCCAGCTTGAAAAGCTGCAGTTTTTCGGGAGCAATCGCCTCCGACCGGAACAGGAATTCCGGGCCCGCCAGCGGCGTCTTCACCGGCGAGGCCGCCCCCGGAATGGCAAAGAGCTGGTCGTCCTTGCGGGATTCCTCCTTGGCATTGTTCGTTTCGGTCTCCAGCAGCGAGGCAGCGTGGATGAGGTAGGGAACATCTTTCTTGGGCGGGTCCGGCAAGCCGCCGCTCCGTTTGCTGGACGGCTGCGCGCCGAGCGCGCCCGCGCCGGCCAGCGCCAGCACGGCAAAGGTCGCAGAGAAAACAGCAATCCGCATGACCGTATTTTATCCCCGCCCGCGCGGACCGGGGTGGCCGGTAGCGCCTGTACGCCCCCGCCGGTAAGTCCGGCCCACGCGCAACCGTAGAACCCGCAACAGAAACGAGGCCCCATCCATAGGGTCCTCGTTCTTCCTTTTTGATAAAATGGGGTATTTACTTGACTCAGGTGACCCCAAGATGTAGTATGACCTCCCGTGGAGGATTATCCTCGAGACTTGACCGAATTTGAGGCTCACTTTTCGACAGAAGCGGCCTGCCGGGATTATCTGGTCCGGTTGCGGTAGCCGGATGGGTTTCGCTGCCCGCGGTGCGGCGGGCGGAAAACATGGCCGCTGCGCGGGGTTCTGCTGCAATGTGCGGGTTGCAGCTATCAGAGTTCGGTAACGGCCGGGACGATTTTCCAGGACACGCACAAACCGCTCAC
>DASQHK010000609.1:0-5506 GCA_035632135.1 Bryobacterales bacterium | reverse complement strand
CCGGCTGATGGGTTGGCCGTGGTCGCCGTTCTGAGAGCGGCGAGCCGCCTCTTGGGTAATTAGACGCAGGGGTGAGGGCAAATTGACCCTCGTAACTGCTGTGACGTGAAGTCGTGTCAAGGTTCCTGGTGCGGCTTAATTGGCGCTTCGTGTGCAGCACGAACGGCAGGGGGACAGCAATATGCAGAGCGTGGTGGTCCAGGAAGTCCACAAGGGCGAGGAAATGCCGGCGTCCGTGCGTCACTCGATGCAAGAGATGTTTCAGGAAATCCGACGGAGGGCTTTCAGCCTGTTCGAAAGGCGAGGCTGCGTCCACGGGAGGGACGGAGAAGACTGGCTGCAGGCCGAGCGCGACGTGATCTGGGCGCCCGACACCGGGCTCATCGAGAGGGAAGATGAGTTCCGAGCGCACTTGCTTGTCGACGGCCTCGAGGCTGGGGACCTCTGCATTACAGCGCTGCCCGATGCAATCCTGGTGCAGGCGGAAGCCGGCTGCCGGCGGGAGGCAAAGTGGGCGGCCCGCACGGTCAGGCTTAGCGAGAAGAGGCTCTTTCGCCGCCTCGACCTGCCGTCTGGAATCGACGTGGATAAAGTGACAGCGACGCTGGACAACGGGACCTTGTGCATCACTGCCCCAAAGGCGGAACAATCGAAGCTGAGGGCGCTTGCGGTGGCCGCATAGGCAGACAAACCGCTGCCTGTCGAGACGGCTTTACCCGCTGACTTCTTTTATGTCGGTCAGCTCTTGGGGTCGGTGGAGGCTGAAGCAGGCCGCCAGCAGATCTCGACGAAAATGCGGTCCATCGCCGGAATCGTCCGCTTGGCTGTGTAGGTGGATTTGGCCAACTCCGCGAGCAGGTCGGCCGCCCGGGTGTCCGGCAGCGTGGCCGTTGGGCTTTCCTTACCGGTCTCGCACGACGCCACCGGCGGAATCATAAACAGCAGAAGGAGCAATAAAAGCAAGAACAAGACAATTCGCGTCCTCATGGGATGCCCCTCCGCGCCATAACAATGAGCAATTGTCGAACCAACTGGACCCGCTGCGGACCCTCACCTTGCTTGGGTTTGAGATTCGTGAGAAGGCGGAGACGGGATTAGAGGCGATTCCGACGAAAATGAGCCGGTCGTTCCGACGGGCGAACGGGAGAGATGAGACTGCCGCTCAAGCGCGGCGGACCGCGTTTTCACACCCCCAGCTCGCTACGCGTGCGAATATAACGCAGCAGGTGCTCGCGGCTGACCATACCTTTGACATCACCATCGTCGAGCACCGGCATCTGATTGACGTCAGCTTGCTCCATCCGCTGAAGCAGGCTGAGAACATCTTCATCGACTCGCGCTCTCTGCAAGCTTTCGACTGGCGTCATGACCTGGCTTGCCGTGACATCAGCCCACTGCTCGCGGGGAGTCCCCTTGATATTGTGCAAAGTCACCAAGCCTTGGATGCTTCCGCCCTGGCCAACGAGGAAACAGCGGCGGCCCGTCCCCAAGATATAGTCGTGAACCAGCCGGGACAGAGACATATCCCCGGGGACGGTAGCGCAGTCTTGCGTCATCACATCGCGGGCCTGGACCCCTGCCAGCAGGTCTCGCAGAGCCACCTGCAGGTAGCTGGATTCTGCGGCATTGTTAAGAAACCAGCCGATGAAGGCGATCCAAAGCCCGTTCAAAAAGTTGCCAGCAAGTATCTGCCACATGCCAAGGAAGATAAACCCGAAGGCTACCAGCCGCCCCACGACGCTGGCCCGGCGCGTGGCAGCTTGGAAGTCGCCGCCGAACTTCCAGAGAATGGCTCGCAGCACGCGCCCGCCGTCAAGGGGAAAGCCGGGGATCATGTTGAACGTGGCCAATAGAAAGTTGATCCAGCCCAAGTAGACGAAGGGGGCCGAGGAGACGCTGCCGGCTGTGCCGAGGGACCCGAGCAAGGTCAAGACGGCCGCCAAGCCAAAACTGGTGATGGGACCTGCGATAGCGATCCGAAACTCTGCCCCCGCGGTGGGTGGTTCGCGGGCAATCTGGGCGAGGCCGCCGAAGATGAAGAGCGTGATGCTTAGAACGTCCACCTTTTCCCGCCGCGCGACTACCGAGTGGCCCAGTTCGTGGATGACCACCGACGCAAAAAACAGGACGGTAGTGAAAAGCGCCACCAGCCAGTACATGGCCACGGTCCAGCCGGGATACTGATGAGGGAAGTACCCGGCGGCGAGCGACCACGCGATCAAGGCGAAAGCGACCAGCCAACTGGAATGCACACCGATCGGAATGCCCAGGATCCTGCCCAAAGTGAAAGAAGCCCGCATTGCTTGCCTCCTTTCAACCGGAATCTTACCGCCTGGAAGCGACGCTCGCCGAACCCAGGCTGCCTACGCCGGAACCTTCTCCTGCGGTGCAGGGAACGGGCCAGGGCTGCCTCTTCGCTGCCGGCCCTCACGCGACCTTCTGCCGGGCGGAACTTGCGAGCAGCCGTCGCACTTCTTCGTCCGACACTTGTGAGAAGTCTTCATACCAGGCGCCTACGGCATAAAAAGGCTCCGGGGTCGCCAGGCAGAACACCTCGTCGGCTTCGGTGAGCAACAGCTTGCGGGCAGGGATTGACACCACTGGAGCGGCGACGATTACGCGGTCGGGTTTCTGCTGCCGCACGGCTTTGACGGCGGCGCGCATGGTCGCCCCCATGGCGACGCCGTCGTCCACAACAATGACGGTGCGGTGGAGCAAATCCAATGGCGGTCGTCCGGCGCGATACAGTCGCTCGCGCCGGTCCAGTATGAGCCTTTCTTCGGCCGTGATCTCCTCGATCAACCTGCGAGGGATGCCGAAGGATCTGATCAGCGCCTCATCCAGAACGCGTACGCCACCGGTCGCGATGGCGCCTATGGCAAGTTCTTTCTCCCCGGGCAAGCCCAGCTTGCGGACCACCAGCACATCCAAGGGAGCGCGGAGGGCGCATGCCACTTCGAACGCCACCGGGACGCCCCCGCGGGGCAGCCCGACCACGACCAAGCCGGGATGGCCCTCATAGTGCTTGATCTCGGCTGCAAGCAGCCGGCCAGCTTCGGTCCGGTTGAGCAATGAAATCCTCATTTCCGAACCCCCTGCGGTCATCCGCCCATCACATCCAGTGCAGGCCGGTTACCAATCTCGGAGTGCGTGGCGCGGGGAACCGTAGAAAAGGGCGAGCCGCCCTTGGGCCTTCGCGGGTAATTCAGATCCTTCTGGTCTCGCTGACCGGCGGTGTAATCCGTCGAAGACCCATCAGTAGCGGAGTAGCGCCGCAATCGGGGATCTGCCGGGCATCGTGTCCGACGGCAGCATCCAGACCCGCCCGGCAAGCCGGATCGTCTCCACCGCCGCCGCATTCAACAGATCTTCGACGCCACTGTGGCGGGCGCCCGGCTGCCTCCCCATAGCCTCGTCGAAATTACCCATGACCTTCGCTCCGCGGGCGACCAGCAGCTCGTTCACCCGGCCTTCAGACGCAGCCCTCAGCACTTTTGTGGCGTTCGTCAGGACCCGTCCGGACCCGGCCTGATTCACGAATGTCGCAAGCATTTTCTGATGCTGGGCTTCCGTCAGCGTCTCGAGCAGGCGGTGCGCGCGAAGCGCGATCTCCTGCTGCGCCAGCGAGCCTGGGCTGCCGGCAACCGCGCCTGGCACAATATTCTCGTACGCGCTGATTTTCCGGTAGATCTCGGTTTCATACGGCACGCCCGCCAGAACCAGCGGAGCGCGCTCCATCTCGAACAGCGGGCTGAGTCCGCGATCGATGGCGGAGAAAAACTCTCTTAAGTGCTCGTGTCTTCTTTCGCGCCCGCACCCCGTCCCGAAGACAACGGCCCGCATCGCACCCTGTGATGATCCGGCGGCGGAGCGGTTGGCAAGCACGTGGTCCGGCGGTTTGAATGCCATCGCTTCGTCCAGGCTCTTCGGCACGCCGCGTGGCAAGTGCACGTCTTCGCACTGTTCGTTTGCGCAGCGCAGCAGACGCACCTGCTGCTGCTCGAGGAGCAGAATGTGAAATACGCGGGGCTGGGCGAGCGTCGTGACGAGAGGAAGAATGTGGAACCGGCCTCCGATCACAACCATGTCTTCGGCCAGTCCGGGCGTCTCGAAATACTGAGAAATCTGGGGCGAGCGAAAAACAGCCAGACCTTCCGCGTGGCCCCTGCCAAGCGCGGGATTTTCCGCCAGACTCCGCAGAACGCTAAGCAGCAGTTCGGCGTCGGTCCGGCTCGCTGCCATTTCTGTCAGCCGCTGCGCCGCGAGCGAAACGGCGTTGCGCAACCGAATGGACACCGGCCGGTCTAGTTCGACGCCTCGATACGGCGGCAGAAAGATCGAGACGCAAGGCCCGCCAGAGGCACACAAGGTTTTCAGGCTGCCCTGCTCGAGTTCGGCTGGAGATGAAGCTTTTTCTGCTCTCATGATTTCCCCCTCCGGCAACGATACAAAAGGCCATCCCGCGATGGGCTAGCAGCAGGCTTTCCAGCGCAGCAAGGCCTTTTACCGGCTCCTGCTTAGCGCCTGCGTGCTAAATCAAGTGGCCCAAGAACCATTCGCGCGCCAGTCGCGCCACCGTTTCGAGCGTCCCCGGCTCTTCAAAAAGGTGACTTGCTCGGGGCACAATCTCCAGTTTCTTCTCCACGTTCAACTGCTCGAGAGCTTTCCGGTTCAGTTCGATCACAGGCTCGTCCTCGCCGCCCACGATCAGCAGGGTGGGCGCTTGCACCCTTGCCAGGGCGTCTCCGGCCAGATCCGGGCGCCCACCGCGCGAAACAACCGCACTCACCTGATCGGGGCAAGCTGCCGCTGCGACCAGCGCCGCGGCGGCTCCGGTGCTCGCGCCGAAGTAGCCGATCCGAAGGTTTCGCGTGTGCGGATCGTGTGTGAGCCAGCCGGTGAGGCCACGAGACGGCGCGCCAACATCCCGATGTTGAAGCGGAGATGAGCCGTGACCGCGTCCGCCGCTTCCTCATCCGCCGTGAGCAAATCCATCAGCAGCGTGCCGAATCCGGCATTTTGCAGCACCTCCGCAACGTGTCGATTCCGCGGGCTATGGCGGCTGCTCCCGCTGCCATGGGCAAACAGGATCACCCCCCTGGCGGCCTCGGGAATGACTAAGTTGCCTTCCAGCGTTACCGCACCCGCTCGGATGCGAGTCACGCCGGAACTCGTCTCGAGTCTCATGAGATCTCCGGCTCTTGCGAGGCGAGACCGTCCAGCAACTCCGGTCGCGCCGGGACGCGGAAGCGGACCAGCGTTTTGCTGCCATCCCCAGATTCGATATCCAGGCCCTCATGCGCACCTTGTTCGGTTTCTCGAAACCACAGGCGCGTTGGCTGCAGGACGGAGTGGGTTAAGTGCCTGTCGGACGCCTCGCCGAGCATGATCTCAATCGCATCTGCAGCAGTGCCTTTCAGGCCGGCGCTGATCCCTTCGAATGGCATGTATGCCGCCTCAATCTGCGAACCGATGTCCGGGTCGACCACCTCGATCGTCACAAGCC